>JBFEJN010000033.1:0-28299 GCA_041553195.1 Sulfurimonadaceae bacterium | reverse complement strand
GGGTGGACTTGTAAGCGACCCGGTTTCGGCGATCTCTCTTGCGATCGCGCTGATGTTCGGTACGGCAGGTCTTCCGCACATCCTGATGCGTTTCTTTACGGTCGGCGATGCTAAAGAGGCACGGAAGTCTGTTTTCTATGCAACAGGTTTCATCGGGTATTTCTATATCCTTACCTTCATCATCGGTTTCGGTGCGATCGTTATGGTCTTTAAAAATCCACAGTATCTTGACCTTGCCAAGCAGGCAATCGACGGCGGTTCCCCGATCCTTGGCGGTAACAACATGGCCGCGATCCACCTGTCGCATGCAGTGGGCGGCGACTTCTTCCTGGGCTTCATCTCGGCGGTAGCCTTCGCGACGATCCTTGCGGTTGTCTCGGGCCTTACGCTTGCAGGTGCTTCGGCGATCTCGCATGACCTCTATGCTTCTGTTATCAAAAAAGGAAAAGCGGACGGCATGGCTGAGATGAAGGTCTCTAAAATGGCGACAGTCGCTCTTGGTATTGTTGCGATTATCATGGGTATCGCGTTCGAGAAACAGAATATCGCGTTTGTGGTCGGTCTTGCGTTCGCTATTGCTGCGTCGGCAAACTTCCCGATTCTTTTCCTCTCTATGTATTGGAAAAAGTTAACGACTCGCGGTGCGGTTATCGGTGGTTCGTTGGGTCTTGCGACAGCGGTTATGCTGGTTATTCTCGGACCGATCGTCTGGGTACAGATCTTGGGCAATGCCGAAGCGATCTTCCCGTACAAATATCCGGCACTGTTCTCGGTGGCAGTTTCGTTTATCGGTATCTGGTTCTTCTCGATCACGGACAAGTCTGAGGGTGCAGCGAAAGAGATCGAAGCGTTCGAAGCACAGTACATTCGTGCGCAGACCGGTATCGGTGCAGAAGGTGCTGTCGACCACTAGGTTGCGCAGTTCTGTACATAAGGACAGCTTGCTTCTGCAGGCTGTTGACACTCTTTTTTCGTCTGAAAAAAGAGTGAGTGTGTGTTAATATCGTACACAGGTATGTGTCGGTTGGGTGTTGAAATATTCCGGTAAATAGGTAGAAAAGATGAGTAAATACGATCAGCAGCAGCTTCTGGCATCGATACACCCTTTTGATCTGCTTGAAAGTCGCGTTATTGCACAGTTGAGTACGCAGATGGACATAGCCTATTATCCGAAAGAGACAACACTCATCTCTCCAACGCTTGGCAGTGATTTCCTTTATATCATTATCAAAGGCAGTGTGCATGAGTTTATCGACGATGAACTCCACAACGTCTACGGTGAGATGGACAGTTTCGATGCCAACACCCTCATCTACAACGATACCAAATCAAAGTTTGTGGTTCAAGAAGACCTTATCTGTTATCTTTTAAGCAAAGAGATTTTCTTAAACCTCATACAGGACCATGCCGCCTTTCAAAACTACTTTATGCAGGACTTTATTGCCAAACACCAGCTTTTGAAACAGCATCAGCATCAAAACGATCTGACCCCGTTTATGATGGCAAAAGTCTCCGACATCTTTTTGCATACCCCCTGTCTGGTCGATGAAGAGAGCAGTATCAATGCGGCATTGGTCAAGATGAAAGCGCTACATGCCAGTGCCATCGTCCTGCAGGGAAAAAGTGGACTCGGTATCATTACTGACGCTGACCTTCGCGACAAGGTACTGCTGGGCGGATTGCCGCAGAGCGAAAGTGTGGGAACGATTGCGACCTACCCATTGGTCACTATTGACAAAGAGGACTTTCTGTTCAATGCGCTGCTGCTGTTTACAAAGCACGGCATCAAGCGTCTCGCCGTCATGGAAGAGGGCGCTGTCGTCGGTATACTCGAACAGATCGATCTCTTAAGCCATTTTGCCAACCACTCCTATCTTATTGCGATGCAGGTGGCTAAAGCGCAGAGTGTCGAAGAGCTGGCAAACCTGCAAAAAGAGCAGTTTTTCCTGGTCCAGTCCATGAATGCCAAAGGGGTGAAAGTCCGTTATATCTCCAAGCTTGTCAGCGAGCTCAATGCCAAGGTCTATGCGAAAGTCTATGAACTCTGTGTACCGCAGGAACTCCGCCAAAAAGCGGCACTTCTCGTCATGGGTTCCGAAGGGCGTCAGGAACAGATACTCCGAACCGACCAGGACAATGCACTGCTGATCGAGGACGGCATAGATGTGGCGTTGTTCACCCCGTATATGGAACAGTTCTCTGCACATCTTGAGCAGCTGGGTTTTCCGCCTTGCCCCGGCAATGTCATGGTCAACAACCCCCAGTGGCGGGGCAGTGTCGAGCAGTTTAAAGCGAAGATCGATGAGTGGGTAGAGAGTTTTAACGAAGAGGCACTGCAGATGCTTTCGATTTTTCTGGATGCACACTGCGTCAGTGGTAACGCTGACCTGCTGCAGGATGTCACAGCCTATCTGCATCAGCGTTTTACCGGCCGCGAAGATATTTTGGCCCATATGGCCAAGGCCACGCTTAATTTTGAGACGCCCTTAAGTCTTTTTTCGGGATTTATAGTTGAAAAGTCCGATCATGTCAATGGGTTTGACCTTAAAAAAGGGGGAATCTTTGCCATTGTTCACGGGGTCAGAACCCTGGCCCTGGAGCGACATATTATTGAGACCAATACGATCGAGAGGATCAAAGCATTAAACAATGTCCACATTTTTGACAAACAGTTTGCAACGGAACTCATCGAAGCGTACGATACGCTCTTAAGCATTCGTCTGAAAGTACGTTTACAAGACCCTGATCTTATGGCAGCAGCGAACTATATTAACCCTAAAAAACTTGAGAAAATAGAGAGGGATCTTCTTAAAGACAGTTTTAAAGTTGTCAACACCTTTAAGAAGTTCCTGACCTACCATTTTCATCTGAATATTGTGACCTGACATGCTAAACAGTATCCAACGCTTTTTTAATTACAGACGATTGAAAGATCCTGCCTACGGGTTTCTGTTTGAAGATGAAAAGAGTCATGAAGTCGTCGTATTCGATACCGAGACAACCGGCCTTAACCCAAAACAAGACGAGATCCTCTCTATAGGTGCGGTGTTGATCCGTGACAATGTGATCGTCACATCAGAGACCTTTGAAGTTTTTTTGAAACCATCACAGACCATATCGTCAAAAAGCATCGAGATACATCGTATTCGTCCCTGCGATCTTGAGCATGCAGTGGAACCTGAAAAAGGGATTGACGGCTTTTTACGATTTATCGGCGGACGTACCCTGGTAGGGTACTATCTGGAGTTTGACGTGGCGATGATAAACCGCTATATCAAGCCGTGGTTAGGGATCGTTCTACCCAACCGGCAGGTCGAAGTCTCTGCCCTATACTTTGATAAAAATATTGGTCTGATTCCGCAAGGAAACATTGATTTACGCTTCGATACCATTTTGCGAGATTTGCAATTGCCCAACATGGGACAACATAATGCGGTTAACGATGCTATTATGACAGCGATGATATACTTAAAATTAAACCATAGCGTGAGTTCTGGATAGAAGATAAGAGTCTTTTACCCAGAATTCACGTTAGTAAAAAAAACATATAAGGACAGAATATGAGCGAAGCGACAAAACCGATCTTTCAACCAAACCCGGAGTTTGCAAAAGATGCCCGTATTAAGAACATGGATGAGTATAAGGCTCTGTATAAAGAGTCTCAAGATGACTTTGAAGGTTTTTGGGACCGTTTTGCCAAAGAGAAGATCAACTGGTCAAAGCCGTACGACAGGGTTTTAGATGAGAGCGAAGCACCGTTTGTAAAATGGTTTGACGGCGGAGAATTGAATGTCTCTGTGCAGTGTATCGACCGTCACCTGGTAGAACGCAAGAACAAGACAGCGATCATCTTTGAAGGCGACAGAGGCGACAAGCAGTACATCACGTATCTTGCACTCTCTCAAAGTGTTAACCGTATGGCTAACTTGCTGAAAAACCAGTTCGACGTCAAAAAAGGCGACCGCGTTGTCATCTACATGCCGATGATCCCTGAAGCAGCTTACGCAATGCTGGCGTGTGCCCGTCTGGGTGCTATTCACTCTATCGTTTTCGGCGGTTTCTCTTCTGAGGCGCTTAAAGACCGTATCGAAGATGCAGAAGCGAAACTGGTTATTACGGCGGACGGCGCCTACCGTAAAGGTAAACCGTACATGTTGAAACCGGTGGTCGACGCGGCTTTAGAGGGCGGCTCATGTGCCAAGAAAGTCCTGGTAGTTGAGCGTAACAACGAAGATGTCGAATGGGTGGCAGGTCGTGACTACTCCTACAATGAGATGATCGACAACGAATCACACTACTGTGATGCGGAACCGATGGGTTCGGAAGACCCACTTTTCCTCCTCTATACATCGGGTTCAACAGGGAAGCCAAAAGGTGTTCAGCACAACACTGCAGGGTATATCCTCTGGGCACAGATGACAATGGAATGGGTATTTGACGTTAAAGAGAACGACACCTACTGGTGTACAGCGGACATCGGCTGGATCACGGGTCATACCTATATCGTTTACGGTCCTCTTGCCATGGGTGCGACAACGATCATGTTCGAAGGTGTTCCGACCTATCCGGACGCAGGCCGTCCTTGGAAAATGGTTGAAGAGCATAAGATTAACCAGTTCTATACGGCACCGACTGCGATTCGCGTATTGCACAAAACAGGTGAAGATGAGCCGTCTAAATACGACCTTTCATCATTGAAAGTCCTTGGTACGGTTGGCGAGCCGATCGATCCGCCGGCATGGAAATGGTACTACGAAGAGGTCGGTAACTCCAAGTGTGCGATCGTCGATACCTACTGGCAGACAGAGACAGGCGGTCACGTTGTCTCTCCACTGCCGGGTGCAACACCGATCAAACCTGCCTGTGCAACGTTCCCGCTGCCGGGGATCATGGCTGAGGTCGTAGACGACCTGGGTAACCCGACAGGACCGGGAGAGCAGGGACTGCTCTGTATTACACGTCCATGGCCGTCTCAGATTCGTAATGTATGGGGAGACAAAGCGCGTTATGAGAAATCGTACTTCGGTGATGTTGTCAAAGACGGCAAACCGATCTACTTCTCAGGCGATGGCGCGATCATGGATGAAGACGGTTACATCACGATCACCGGTCGTACCGATGACGTTATCAACGTTTCGGGTCACCGTATGGGAACGGCCGAAGTCGAAGCGGCGATCAAGAAGTCCTCAGACGTTGCAGAGGTTGCTGTTGTCGGCAAACCGCATGAGATCAAAGGTGAGGGTATCTTCGCCTATGTCGTACTGAAAAACGAAGAGAACCTGGGTGAGTTGGTCGACACGATGAAATCGATCAACAACATCATCAAAAAAGAGATCGGTAACATCGCACTGTGTGATGACATCGTCTTTGTACCGGGTCTGCCGAAAACACGTTCGGGTAAGATCATGCGTCGTATCTTGCGTGCAATTGCGAAGGGTGAGGAGATTACTCAGGACACTTCGACACTTGAGGATCCGGCAGTTGTCGGACAGATCGAGAGCTGCGTAAAAAACGGCACCTGCAAGTAAAAAGTGCCAGCTTCGGCGCATCTTGCGTCCAACTCAGACTCTCCGCGCACAGCAGTGCGCTATCGGTCTGAGTTAAACACAACCTCCACCAAATCTGAAACTTTTTATGTTTAGATTGGGTTAAGATGAGCTGCGCCATCTTTTCAACATTCAACATTCAACATTGTCTATAGCATTCCCATCATACTGGTACGTCCGAATTTCTGTACCAACATAGCTGCGGTTGCGCCTCTTAGGTTGGCAATGCTTTTGTCGGCACCGTGGTCGATGAGGAGTTGGCAGAGCTCCGGCATGTCGTCCATGACGCACTCCATCAGCGGTGTCCAGCCCGGTGCGTCGGCACGATTGATGTCGGCGTTGTTCTCAAGCAGTGTCTTGACCATCTCACGGCGGTCACGGCGAATGCTGATGTGCAGCAGGGTCTCGCCGTATTTGTTCTGCATGTTGACGTCTGCACCGGCGGCTATGAGGGCATTGAAGGCTTCGGTGTCATCTTTGTAGACAACATCGGCGAACACGCCGAAGATGTCATCACTGTCGGGGTGCGTGTCGTAGCTTGAAATACGTTGTGCAATAGCGGGATCGATAGTCGATAAAAGTTCTGTTTTTGTGGCCATAGTAAAGTCCTTGATTAAGTAAGTATGTAAAAGCATATAACGGGGCAACTAAAAGTGTTCTAAATAGGCGTTCTTTATTTAGCGTGCCAGGGCACTGCTATTCATCCCTTTCATAGCTATATCCGTTTATAATGTCGTTACTAAATGAAATAAAGGTCAATTCATGGAACTCTGTGTCGCTCTTGATCTTCCTACAATGGAAGAGAATCTTGCTTTGGTTGAAAAGATAAAAAACTACCCGCTTTGGTTAAAAGTCGGCCTTCGTGCCTACATCCGTGACGGGGAACCTTTTATCAAGGCACTCAAAGAGATCAATCCGGACTGCAAGATCTTTCTTGACCTTAAACTCTACGACATCCCCAACACCATGGCCGATGCGGCAGAGTCCATTATGGGATTGGGTGTCGACATGTTCAACGTCCATGCGTCTGCCGGAAAGAGAGCCATGCAGACCGTGATGGCACGTTTGGAAAAGTACGAAAAACGCCCCCTGGTCTTAGCCGTAACGGCACTGACCTCATTTAACGAAGAGGAGTTTAGTGCTGTCTACAGTGAGCAGATCGCTGCAAAGGCAGACCAGTTCGCCAAAGACAGTTTCGAAGCAGGGCTGGACGGCGTGGTCTGTTCGGCTTTTGAGAGTGCATCTATCAAATCCATCACATCAGACACGTTTTTAACACTCACCCCGGGCATCCGTCCGTTCGGTGAAGATGCCGGCGATCAGCAGCGCGTCGCGACGGTAGAGTTGGCACAGACAGAGAAAGTGGACTTCATTGTGGTCGGCCGGCCGATCTATCAAGCCGAAGATCCGGCAGCTGTTGTCGAAAAGATTATCGAAAAGCTGTAAATTCGTCTATCTTAAGGTTCATATTAGAACTGGCTAAGTATAATCACGTTCTCTTTTCAAGACCATGGATAGTTGGGTGAGTTGGCTGAAACCACATCCCTGCTAAGGATGCGAACTGGTAACGGTTCCGAGGGTTCGAATCCCTCACTGTCCACCACTTGAATTGAGATCTCTTTTTAAACATTCCGGATTAGCTCAGCGGTAGAGTAGATGACTGTTAATCATTTGGTCACTGGTTCGAATCCAGTATCCGGAGCCACTTCTTAAAAACCCCCATAAATACTGTACTTACAAACAAAAAACGTAAGCAATGTGCCCAATATTTCTATGATCTTCTTACCATTTTTCCAAAACCATGCGACCGTTTCTTTCAAGCAGTATGAAAATCCAGATGCGTTTGTACGATTTGTCCTACAGACTTGGATTTTGTATCAGGATATAATATACGAAACATTAAAGGTGTGGGCTTATGAGTAAAAAAATTCTACTAGTTGATGACATTGATTTTATTGTCGAGTTTGAAGAGAAGGTCATTAACGCACTTGCGAAAGAACTTTCTATCAAGATAAATGTCGATTCTGTCAACAGTGTTGAAAAAGCATTGAAGATGATTGCTGCCAACGACTATGATGCAATGGTCGTAGATATGAACCTGCCTGATGGCTCCGGGATCGATATTGCGAAAGCGGCGCAACAGAAAAACAAAGAGACGCGTATTGCGGCCTTGACTATTTATCCGCATAAATATGAAGAACACAGCGACTATTTTGATGCTTTTTTCAAAAAGCCTATCTTGCCGACTTCTTACAAGCAGAATGTACGACAGCTTCTGCATGTTTAATATGTTCCGTCTAAAGATTAGTTGATGAAACAAGGTCTTCTTTCCTCTCCCCATGGGTTTCAAATGGAAAGAATGATCGTTGTTGACACGCAGTTGAAGATCGTTAGTATTACGGACAACGCTAACTCAGAAGTCGGTGAGGTAAATCAGTTCCTGTTTCAACCGCTTGACGCCCTTTGTACCACGAATAACCGGTTTTTTACGGAACAAGCCCTTGCTGAATTACATCGTTTCGGCAAGTGGCAAGGTACAATCGAGCACTACCACTGCAACAATGCGTATGCGTCACTTTACGTCAATGCCTATGCCATTAAAAACAGTGCAGACGAAGTTGAATATTACACACTCTTTATCAACTACACCGACAAGACATTTTTAGCGACAACACAAATTGATACGCTGACAATGCTCCCTAACCGTACCTACCTTCTAGAGGTACTTCAACATAAACTTTCCTCTTCGAAACAAGACAAAGGTGTCACTGCCTTGCTGTTTATTGAATTTGATGACCTTGCCCGATTTAACGAAACCTTCGGTTTTGATATCGACGATCAGTTGATGGTCCAACTCAGCGAGAGGATCAAGCCACTGTTGCATGCGGACGATATTTTGGCTCGGGTCGGAAATGAACAGTTTGCGATCGTCTCACAGGAATTTGAGGCCAAAGAGAGCATCGAGATGTTTGCCAAGCGTATCATCTCGATACTCTACGAGCCATTCTTCGTTGAACCAAATATGTTTTATATCAGTGCGTCTATCGGTATAAGTCTCTCTTCTGCAGAGGAGTATGATGCCTACAGGCTCCTTAAAACAGCAGAGAACACCATGCACAAAGTACAAAGAGACGGCAAGAACCATATATTGTTTACACAATATAACGCACAACCTTCTCTGCAAAGCAGTATGCACCTCATGGAAGATATGCCGGCAGCCATTGAAAACGGGGAGATCTATTTTGTCTATCAGGGACAATACGATCATGTACGAAAGTGTTTTAGCGGTGCTGAACTTCTTGCACGATGGCGACATCCGAAATATGGAGAGATCTCCCCGGGACTCTTTATTCCATTGGCGGAACAGAGCGGTATGATCGGCCCCTTGACGATAAAGGCGATCATTGATGCATCAAAGATGTTTGCCAGACTTGAGGCCGCTAAAATAAAAGACTTTTCTCTTTCTGTCAATATTTCACCGGCTGTTCTGATGACAAGCGATTTTATTGAGACGGTACAGTTCTTATGTCAAAATTATGATCTTGTCGGAAAAAAACTGAACTTTGAGATCACTGAAGAGACATTGACACAAAATATCGACAACCTGGTTCAACTGCTTGAAAAGATCAGAGCAATGGGCATTGGTATCGAAGTCGATGACTACGGTACCGGTTATACGTCATTGCAATATCTCGCAAACCTACCGATCGACTTTTTGAAAATAGATCGCTCATTTGTCACCGGGATTGATGGAGATCTAAAAAAAAGAGCACTCTTTCAAGCCATAGTCAATATGGCCCATGCTCTTGACATCGATGTCATCGCCGAAGGCGTTGAAACAGATTTAGAAGATGCTGTGATCAAAAAATTTGACTTTATAACAGTACAGGGATTTTTGTATTGTAAACCGATAGAGAGCACTGCTCTGATACAAAGACTGGAACAGCAGTAAAGAAAAAACAGCTGTAAAAAGGTCTATTGACAGTTCGCAGTATGCCTTCAAAACGATGTAACCATAAGATGTTGCCTGATTGGTGAGAGATTCGTCTCACGATCGGGGGAATAATCACGAATATTTGAGCAGAACGCTGCATGGGTTTTTGCAGTATCCAGCGTGTCCGCCCAGATCAATTGGCATCCTGACGGTCTCGGGAGCTCGGATGTCGCTTTCACTCGAGCTGTTTATGGGTATTCTACTTAGCTTTCGTAGAACGGACGTTTTGAAGGGTCTCTTTGATGGCTTTTTTGTTGAATGGTTTACCGACATACATGTTAAAGTCTTTACTCTGTTGGGCCTCTTTCACGGCATCACCGGAAATTGACACGGCAAAAACAGGTGTTGCCTTCTGCTTCTTTTCGAAGGTTCGAAAGGCATCGATTACTTCTGTTCCGGAGAGTTTTGGCATGTGATTGTCAAGATAGACCAAGGCGTACGGTTCATCTTCTTTAACACCGTTTTTTAACATTTCCAGAGCGACTTCACCATCCATAGCGACTTCAACTTGACAGAACTCTTCTTCGAGAATCGCACGTATTAATTGAATATTAATCTTGTCATCATCTACGACCAGTACTTTCATCTGTGCTTTGTTGGAGATGAAGGTGTGTAAGGTATTGGCATAATAGCCATATTGTGAGATGACAGTAAAGTTATTTTCGTCTTCGCTCTTCAAAAGTGACAAAAAGGACTCTTCAACAACCATCAGTGCGATACTTTTATCTTGAACGTAGGTAAGGACATCATCGTTGAGTTGGTTTTGAAAACAGATAAGATGGGTTGTCGTCTCAGGTGATTCGCCAATAGTATGGACAGGCGTAATACTTTCAGTAGGGAGCCCCATCTTTTGAAGATAGCGTGTCAGGTTCATTGCGCTAAAGACATTCTGGTTAGAGAGCAACACACCGATCTTTGTGCTTTTACTGCGCAGAGGTTTAAATGCCGGTTCCTTGTTGGCGACTTTGACCGGGATGTCAAAGTAGAAGGTACTTCCAACATCCAGTTTACTCTCAAGTTTCAACTCACCGCCCAGGTCTTTGACATATTGGGCACTGATAGATAGACCAAGACCGGTCCCGCCGAAGTTCACGCTTGTGTCATCTCCAGCTTGTGCAAAGGCTTTGAATATTTCACTCTGCTTCTCTTTTGCGATACCGATACCGGTGTCTTCGACAGCAATACGCAGACGTTCGCCAGAAGGGTCATACTTGACGGAAAAGTCGATCGTCTTCTCACTTGGTGTGAATTTGTACGCGTTACCTAAAAGGTTCATAACGACCCGTTTAAGCATAATGTCCTCAACCACGATCTCTTTCGCAATAAGAGGGTCGACATAGACGTTAAAAGTGATCTTCTTGTTGAACATATTGGCAGAAAAGATCTCGGCGATATTTGCAAAGAACTTTGCAGGACTGATTTGGACCGGTTTTGCTTTTGCACGTTCTCGTTGACTCGAAACCCTGTCTAAGATAGAAGTGGTCAGATCGTTAATAAATTGGGCACTCTCTTTGGCATTATGGATATATTGAAGCAAACGTGGATTGTCGAGTTGGTCCTCAAGCAGTTCAAGAAACCCGTAGAGCGTGTTGGCAGGTGTTCGAATGTCGTGTACAGTGTTGGACAAAAAAGTGAGTGTCGCGTCAGATGTCTCTGTAGTCTTCTGGACTTGTTGTATCTCTTCGACTTTTTCGACGACATTGTTAGAGGCTTCCAGAAGACGTTCCCCGATGTATATTCTTTCAGAATCGTCTGTTTTAAGTTCCGGATGCATTCGGTAGATCACATTGATCAAAAACGGTGCCATCGCTTCCAACAGCTCCATATCATCTTCATCAAAGTTCTTGATCTTGCGGATAGAAGAGTAGGCCGTCACCATTCCGACAAGACGATCCTCATCTAGCAGCGGTAGAATGATCTTGGACTTCATTCTAATCTCATCGGGATTGTCTGTAGCCGGAAGATACTCTTTTTCACTGGCAAGATAATTGTAGAGTCCGCCACTCAACGTCAAAAAGCATTTGGCGAGGACACCACGCTGATCAAGCATAGAGAGTTCACGGACACTTGTGTCACTGCGTTCTCGTAAGAGAATGGCATTCGACGGATCGAAAGCCCACAGTGACGCAAATTCTGACTTCATCACAGAAGTTATAAGGTTCTCAATAATCGTGTTGACGGCGACATTGTCCTCGGCAGATTCTATTTTCCGTGTGGTGTCTTTAATTAGATCTTTTAATTCGGCTGCATCTA
This sequence comes from Sulfurimonadaceae bacterium, assembly GCA_041553195.1. GTDB lineage: Bacteria > Campylobacterota > Campylobacteria > Campylobacterales > Sulfurimonadaceae > Sulfonitrofixus. The sequence goes on along the minus strand of JBFEJN010000033.1, from coordinate 16,506 downwards.
TTTTTTCCATTGGTATCTCTCTATACTATGATTTTTAAACAGTCTAATTGTAATTAAAAAAAATTATTTTGGGTGTAGGAGAAATCCTACAGACTTCAAGTTTGCCTTTCTGTTATTATGCTTTAAATCAAAAAACTAAGGAGTGACCAGATGGAAAGACCAACACCAACAGATGTCGAGCATGAAGTAACGAGTGTCGATATGATCGTATCTAAATCTGATGCGGAGGGCAATATTACCTATACGAATCCTATTTTTATGAAAATATCAGGATACACGCAGGGAGAGCTACTTGACCAGCCACACGCTATTCTTCGTCACCCGGATATGCCGAAAGTTATTTTCAAATATCTATGGGATAATATTAAAGCGGGTAAGGACGTTAATGCTTTTGTTAAAAACCTCTGTAAAGATGGTGGATACTACTGGGTACTTGCACAAGTAAGAGTTGCCAAAAATCCGGATGGTTCATTCAGAAACTATGTATCGACACGTAAACAGATCACAGAGGGTGCTAAAAAAGCCATTAGTGAACTGTATGCTAAATTGTTGGAAATCGAGAAAAGCGATGGTGTTGAAGCCTCAGAAAAAGCTTTAATGGACTTCTTGGCGGAAAATGGGCAAAGTACTGAAACGTTTAACGATTTCATGATGCAGATTAATAAATAATAATTAAAGGAAGAACACAATGATCGACTTTGACAACTCTATGAAAAAACTCCGTTCTGTTAACGGATACCTCGGCTCAGCCGTTTTGAACTACTCTGGTGAGACACTGTACATTGACAATGACAACACAGGTACAGATATCGCGTACTCTGCAAGTATCTTCAATGATGCTTATCGTATGGTTTCAGAATCATCTCTGGACGTTGGTTTCAGTGAAGCCTCTTCTATTGAAGCTAAAACACTTGACGGGCACGTTTTCCTGATCAACAGTGCGGGTGAGTTCAGTTCTGATAACAATACAAAACTGAATGTCTTCGCTATTTTCCGTGATGATGGAAACGTTGCATTGGCGAAAATGATTATGGATAAAGCATCTAAAGGGATGTCAATCGAACTAGGCAAGCTCTAGGTTTAAAACAGTAACTGTTAGAAAGGTGCCAGCATCAAAACTATATACCTTATTCGACATGCAAAATCAGATTGGCAGGAACCCGGAACAAGCGATTTTGAACGCGGTTTGACTAAGACGGGGCGTAAAGACATCAACACGATGGGCTCCTATCTGAAGCTACGCGGCATAATGCCTGATCTGGTGATCGCCAGCTGCTCGCTCAGAACACAGGAGACAGCAGACGGTTTGGCAGATAAAATGGAGTTTGAAGGTCAGCGAGATTATCTTCAAGAACTCTATCTCACTTCACCGGAAACGCTCAAAGAGACGTTGATGTTGCAAGAGAACCAGTTTGACAGTATCTTGGTTGTCAGTCATAACCCGCAGGTTACGGACCTGGCTAACATGTTGACTGATGAACATGTTTCGAAGATTCCTTCGCTCGGTATTGTCTCTATCGCTTTTGATATTGACGAATGGCAAGACCTCGAAGAGGTTAAAGGTGAAATTGACTTTTTCATCTTTCCAAAGCAGTTTAAATACTACATGCCTAACCAGATCAGAGCGGTATTGGATCTAAGCTGATCAACGCTTGCTAAGGCAATGACTTTTTACTTCAAATGACAATATACCCTCAGGTATATTGCTTTCCAAATACACTCCCTCTTGATTATGGCCGGTATGTCTTGATTATTCTGTCCATCTTTGCGATCTCCAGCGGTTTCGCCAAATAATCATTCATACCGACATCTAAAAATCTTTGTCGGTCCCCCTTCAATGCATTTGCTGTGACGGCGACAATGGGAATGTCGAGCTTGAGCTCTTGTCTAATAAAAAGGGTTGTATCGATCCCATTTAAAACGGGCATGTTGATGTCCATTAAGATGATGTCATATGTATTGGTTTCAAGCAGTGAAAGCACTTCCTGGCCATTGATCGCAAAATCGTACTTGAGATTACTGTACCGGCTAAGAAGCATGTCGATAAACATTCGATTGACTTCATAATCTTCAGCAATCAAGATATGAAAGGTCTTGGTATCGGTGTCAGACGTTGTTGTTTCGGCCGGTATCTCTACTGAAGGCGCTTGCAGAGAGTCTATTTGATGTGTGTCTCGTTGCGCAGATCGAGATCGCAAGAGATCGATCTCAAACGAGAATAGGCTGCCTTTTCCCTCTTCACTGATAATCTGCAATTCGCCTCCCTGCAGTCCTATCAGCGCATTGCTTATGCTTAACCCTAATCCAGAGCCGCCGAACTTTCTTGTCGTACTGGAATCTGCTTGTGAAAAAGGCTGCATAATGGTGTCGAGTTTATTTTTGGGAATCCCAATACCGTTGTCTTGTACACTGACTTTGATACGTTGGGAGCGATTGTCCATTTTAAGCAAAGCAAGTTCAATCCTGACCGATCCGGATTCAGGTGTGAATTTCAGAGCATTATTGATAAGGTTTTGCATGATTTGGCGAATGTGATGCTCATCGATCTGTAAATATTCTTCGACCTCTTTGTCGATCTCTAAAGTGTAGTCGATTTTTTTACGCTGTGCCAGTGGCAAGTAACTATTATAAAGGGTTGTAAACAGCACATGGACATTGCGCTCAACAAGCTCTAACTCAATTTTTCCGCTGTCGATCTTGGAGAAGTCCAGGACATCGTTAATTACATTTAAGAGTATTTCCATCGAGCCCTGTGCAATATCAATGTACTCTTTTTGCGTTGTATCGATTTTAGTTTCATTCAATAGCTGCAAAAACCCGTAGATACTGTTGAGCGGTGTTCTGATCTCATGGCTCATATTGGCGAGAAATTCTGACTTGGCCTGTTCGGCTTCTTCGGCTTTTGTACGAAGTCTTTCCGATTCGGAGATATCACTAAAGGTGGATAAAACCGATCGTTCCCCATCGAGGTCGATATAGCGCGAATAGACACTGTAGGTATTGATATTGCCGTGGATATCAAGCATGCGTACACGGTGAAGTTGGTGAGGGTTTTTTAGGACTGGTTCAGCCCAGTAATGTTCAGGTGTACTCGGTTTAAGATAACCTTCTTCCTCTTGGAAGAGGTCGCAGATATAATAATAGTTCTTTTTAAATTGCCGGAGATTCTTAAAGCCGAAGTGGGCATAAAACGATTGGTTTGCCTGGATGAGACCACGACGTTGATTTGAGATGATAACCGAGCTTTCCTGATGGTTAAAAAGAATGGCTGTCCGCTCTTGTTCCACCTTCAGTTTTTGTTGCGCCAGGACCTTTGCTGTAATATCTTCTTGGATAGAGATATAGTGAAGGACACTTCCGTCGATATCGAGCAAAGGGATGATATTGACGCTGACATAGTAGCTGCTGCCATCTTTTTTGCGGTTATGCATGGTACTTTTCCAGATCTTCTTCTCTTGAAGGACTCTCCACAGCTTTTTATAAAGAGCTGGATTCGTATCAGGATGACGAATGATGTTATGAGAGTGGTTGACTGCTTCCTCCAGGGTAAAGCCGCTGATGTTGCAAAAGTTATCATTAACATAGGTGATGATACCTTTGGGGTCGGTCATTGTAACGATGAGGGTGTTATCTATTGCTTCTCGATATTGCGTGAGCAGATTGATCGCTTTTTCAGCCTCTTCTGTCTGAACTGCCAGGTCACTTGAGCGTCTTTCCAGAAGTTCAAAAAGATCATGATTGCGTTCGATGACCTTTTTGTTTGATTCATTTAACTCACTGTAGATGTTGTTCAAGGTGTTGTCAAGTAATATGTTTTTGCGGCTTAGGTCACTGTAAGAAGCTTCCACCTGTGCGATGAAATCTTGGAGTTCAAGGCTTAGTGCATCTTGCTCAAAGGCGTCACCAAAACTTTTTTTTAACTGTTGTGTCAATAGTTCATTCATTGTGTATCACTTTACAGTTTCAATTTTTTCAGAACAGCTCCAGCATTGCTTTTAACTGCTGATAAGAGGAACGGTAGTCAACATCTTCCCCGGCTTTTGCATCGAGTTCTATCGTCTTTGCAAGATTGAAAATGTCGTCCAGCTTTAAATTACCGGCACTTCCTTTTATAGCATGGGCAGCATCCGCGATTCCCTGCATGTTGTTATCATCTATCATTGCGTTCATCTCTTGCATTGAGCTTGCTGCATTTTTAGAAAACATCGCAAGTAACATGTCAACATCACTGCGTTTAAAACCAAGTTGTTCGGCTATGAGGTCTCGATTAACCAACATGGAGTTTCCTTTACTACTTAAGGTGTGTTTATATAACACTTATCTGGATGCAAATATATACAAAATTTAACATTAATACCAGTCTGACCTGTCCTACATACTGTAGGGTTTTTCCTACAGACATATAGAGAATAAAAAGGTATCTTCCTTGCATGAAAACATTACGTCTAGCAGATACTTTACAGGGTATTCTTTTTAAGCTGCAATCGAAGCTGCCTCTGCCAAAAAGGATCTCTGATGGACTGAAAATGTTAAGCATTAAAAACAGTTATGCTCTGATCACATATGTGTTCCTGTTGATTGAAGTCGCTTTTTTACTGGTGCTTATCATGATCCAGACAAGTAAGACGCAACACTATTTGGATGCTAAAGCAGCTGACGCGATGAGTGCTTATGAGACGGTTGAGCACAGTTTTTATAAACTGTCCGAAATCGTTGCAGACACCATGAGTAAAAATCCAAAGATCATAGCGCTGGTCACAGAAGCGGGTTCGGCCAACAAAGCGCATCAACAGCTTCTGGCAGAGATACTCTCAGGACAGATCAAAGAAGATTTCCTGAATCTAAAAGATCTCTATTTCCAGGAGTTCGAATTTATTTTGCCTGACGGGCAGCACTTTTTACATCTCAATAAGTCCGAACTGTTTGGCAGTAGTTATACGCATGTTCAGACCGAGTTTGCACTCGGCAGTATCGATCCAAGCCCCTTCCATTTTCGTCAACCCCTTTATAATGAGCAAAATGATCGCATCGGGAGTCTCGATTTTACACTGCTTCCGTCGACATTCACGAAAGAGATGGAAAAATTTTTGGAGGTGGAACTTCATTATGTCAAGATCAACGACATCGCCACTCTTCTCCTGAAAGATGATTACAAAAATGGCCAAAAAAGGCGTTCTCAACCCGGCGAATACTTTTTTGACAAAGAGGGTATGCTCGACATCGCTGAAAAGACACAAACATCGCAAAGCTTTTCGATGGCACTCAAAGATGATGAGCATGCCGGAACCGTTACATTTTTAGCGGTCAATACGGGTAAAGGAGGCGAAAGCAAAGATTACTTGATCTATTTTCAAGACGATCCTAAATTAGCCATTATAAGCGGTAACTACCAGGTCTTGGAACTCTCCGGATCCCTCATTATCACCATAATCTTTATTTTTATCATGATCTGGACGTATCGTAAACGAGAGCTAAATGCGCATATCGCCAAAAAGACTCAAGCCTTACATGCGTCGAACAAGATGCTTCAAGAGCGATATGAACTGACGCTCGAAGGGGTCGGAGACGGTATCTGGGACTGGAACTTTTTAGAAGACACCGTCTATTTTTCAAAACGTTGGAAAGAGATACTCGGTTTTGCAGAAGATGAGGTAGAGAATGCTTTTCATGTCTGGAATGACAGAATCCATCCCGACGATTTACAAACGACCATGAAGGCTATTTCGACCAATATATCGGGACATTCAGAACGCTTTGAAAACCAGCATCGCCTCAAACATAAAGATGGTCACTGGATCTGGGTGCTCGTCCGTGGAAAAACAATGGTAGATGACCAAGGCATGGCCACACGGATGCTGGGAACACTGACAGATGTCAGCGAACGAAAAGAACTCGAAGACAAGGTCCTTGAAAATGAAGCACGATTGATCGAAGCACAGAAGATCGCGCACCTTGGGAACTGGGAATGGAACCTCTCCAATCACAAGATCACCTGGAGCGATGAACTGTATCGACTGTTGGGTGAAGAGCCGCAAAGTTTTCAACCCTCTTATAAGACGATTGTCAGATATTTATCGGTTTCGGAGAAAAAACGCTATCGGGAAAATTTGCGGGATGTGTTGAACAATGTCAAAATCGATGAGGAATACACCTGGGATATCATTCGCAAGAACGGGGTCGTCCGGACAATCTCTGCGACGATAAAAGTGATCCGTGAAGCTGGTCAGATCATTTATGTCCATGGTACATTTTTGGATGTCACCGAACGTAAAGAGGCAGAAGAGCAGCTCTCGTTGATGAACAGCATGCTTGTTGACTCTTATAATAAACAGAAGATAAAAAATCGGGAGCTTACGGAAGCAAAAAAAGAGTTGGAAAAAAGTCACAGTACAATGATGGCTGCAAAAGCGGATGCAGAACAAGCGTCTCGTTCAAAAAGTGAGTTCCTTGCCAACATGTCGCATGAGATACGGACACCGCTCAACGCCATAAACGGGTTTATCGGCCTGCTTGAAAAGAGTGAAACGGATCCGGAAAAATTGAACTACTTTGGGATCATCAGCAGCTCATCGGCGTCACTTTTGCAGATCATTAACGATATTCTTGACTTCAGCAAGATCGAGAGTGGAAAACTGCACATAGAACAGTTGGATTTTAACCCGGAAAAAGAGTTCTCCGGTACAACGGACCTTTTTAAACTAAAAGCATCGGAAAAAGATATCAAGCTCTATTTTGACGGTTGCGATAAGTTGCCGGCAACGCTTCACGGTGATGCTCTGCGATTAAAACAGATTCTGTCCAATTTACTCTCAAATGCAATCAAGTTTACCGACAACAAGGGCCAGATCGTGTGCAAGATCAGGTATGAGGGGGGACGTCTGTCTTTTAATGTCAAAGACAATGGCATTGGAATACCTCTGGATAAGCAAAAAACCATCTTCGAATCGTTTACGCAAGCCGATGGTTCTACGGTGCGAAAGTACGGCGGAACCGGGCTAGGGCTTACCGTGAGCGCTAAGTTGGCCCATTTACTTGGCGGAGAATTAAACGTCAAGAGTCAAGAGGGGGTAGGCAGTGAGTTCATCTTCTCAGCACCATTTGCATTAGGTCAGCAAGAAGATGAAAAAAGAGAAATCCGTGTAGAAAATGGTAATCATCTGAGTGGTCATACCTTACTTGTTGAGGACAATGAAGCAAATCAGATGTTTATTGGTATTATTCTAAGGAATGCAGGACTGACGTATGACACTGCGAATAATGGGATCGAGGCAATCGAAAAGTTCAAAACTGAAAAATACAAACTGATTTTGATGGATGAGAACATGCCTAAATTAAATGGTATCGGTGCAACAAAAAAAATACTGCAGATTGAAGAAGATCAAGGGCTGGAACATACGCCGATCATCGCGTTGACGGCCAATGCACTTGTCGGGGATCGTCAACTTTTTCTTAATGCAGGCATGGATGACTATCTTGCAAAACCGCTTGAACCTGCACAGCTGATAGCAAAGATCAAAGAGCTGATAGGGTAATGTATGCGTAAGTCTAATAGAGGATGGCGTAAGCAAAAGTTAAAAGATATCTGTAGCAACAGTTAATAAAATGAGAGTGAAATATGAATAAAAAACTTCAAAAGTTATTAGAATTAGGTGAAGACCTGACAATTTTATATGTTGAAGACAGTGAGATAGTACGTGTCAGCACCTGTGATATACTTGAAGAATATTTTATTAATGTAGATATCGCGGTCAATGGCGAAGATGGTCTTCAAAAATATAAGACATTTTATGACGTCAAGAATCGATTTTATGATGTCGTCATCACGGATATCAATATGCCGAAGATGAACGGTATCGAAATGATCGAGTCGATATTCGAGTTGAACAATAACGCGAATGTCATTGTGATGTCTGCGCACAATGAGCCTGAACATCTTCTGCAGCTAATTAACATGGGCATCGCAAACTTTATTCTAAAACCTATCGAGATCAGTAAATTTCAGACCGTATTGTCCCGAACTATCAGTAATGTTGTGAATGAAAAAAAATTAAAGCATTACCATACCCAAATGGAAGAGATAAACCTTGAATTGCGTAAATCTACAGAGATCGCACAACATGCGTCTGAGCAAAAAAGCCTCTTTTTGGCCAATATGTCACATGAGATCCGGACACCGCTCAATGCGATCACGGGTTTTATCTCCCTGTTGAACAAAGAAGAGACAGACCCGCAAAAATTAAAGTATCTTCAGGTAGTCAAAAATGCATCCGATTCGCTTTTACAGATAATCAGCGATATATTGGATATCAGTAAAATTGAGAATGGAATGATGGCGATTGAACGGGTGAACTTCAATCCGTATGAGGACCTGATCACGGTAGCAGAGCTCTTTCAGGCGAAAGCGGCCGAAAAAGGTGTTGTGCTGAAAATTCAATATAACAATGTTATGCCCAAAGCACTGTACAGCGATCTGCTCAAAATCAGACAGATCTGCTCCAATCTTTTGTCCAATGCCATTAAGTTTACGCCCGAAGGCTCCCGTGTTAAATGCATTGTTTGGTACGCCAAAGGCAAGTTGAATATTCGTGTCAAAGATTACGGTATCGGTATTGCTGAAGATAAGCAGGACGCTGTCTTTACCTCCTTCTATCAGGTTGAAGGTACGACAAAAAAATATGGAGGAACAGGATTGGGGCTGGCGATCAGCCAAGAACTGGCAACCATGCTTGGCGGGGAGATAAAGTTTCAAAGCGTAGAAGGCAAGGGCAGTGCATTTACACTCTCTATCGAAATGCCAAGAGGTGAAGATCTTAAAGAAAAGTCGGCTCTTCCTAACGTCGAAAACAACAGATTAGAAGGTCATATCCTGCTGGTAGAGGATTACGAAGCCAACCGCATGTTCGTCGGTATCATTCTAGATAATGCAGGTTTGACCTACGAGATGGCCCAAAACGGTGTTGAAGCGATCGAAAAATTCAAGAGCGGAAAATATGACCTTATCCTCATGGATGAGAACATGCCTGAACTCGGCGGTGTCGGTGCAGCAAAGGCCATTATACAGATCGAAAAAGAGCGGGAGCAAGTACACACGCCGATCATCTCTTTAACGGCGAATGCCTTAAAAGGCGATAGGGAACGTTTCTTGCAGGCGGGTATGGACGATTATATCAGCAAACCGGTTGAACCGGATAAGCTGTTAACCGTAATCAAAACGTTTTTAGCTGCTGAGCACTAAAATCTTTGAAACGACAGCGTGTGCGAAAGACGTAACCTCGGAAGAGAAGTCGACATCATACAGCTGCTAAAAAAAAGACTATAAATAGATAGAATTTGGTTATTATATGTCAAAGATTACCATCAAGAGGATTGTGATGGTCGAAGAAGTGACAGCAAGCACGGTACGCTGTCCTCAAAATAGCTTTAAAAAGGTTTGCATGCGATATCTTATAGTAATAGCTGTTGTGTTTAGTCACCTCTCTTGGGCTCAGGACCTTGACAAAGTGACACTGCAGCTTCAATGGTATCACCAGTTTCAGTTCGCCGGCTATTACGTTGCCAAAGAAAAGGGGTTCTACAAAGAGGCCGGTTTGGACGTCGATATCAAAGAGGTCGAGGTCGGACGAAACCTTGTGGATGATGTGCTCAATGAACGTGCGGAGTTTGGTATCGGTGGGTCATCACTGATCGCCGATCGCGCTAAGGGAAAACGGATCGTTGCATTGGCGGCTATTTTACAATCGTCGCCTATTGTCCTGGTCACAAAAGAAACATCCGGAATTCAGACTATCGAAGATTTGAAAGGTAAACGTTTCGGCGGGCATGGTGGGGGGACCATCGGTACGGCAAGTATCCATGCGATGCTTCAGAATAGAGATATTCCCCTTAACCATGTCGGTTGTGACCACGACAAAACTGATATTGAAAATCTTTTGGCGGATAACGTCGATGTGATCTCCATCTATAAGACGAGTGATCTTTATACCTTGAAGCAGATGGGTGTTCCATACAGAATCTTTAACCCCAAGGATCACGGGTTCAGTTTTTACAGCGACATTCTTTTTACCAATGAAGAAGAGGTCCAATACCACCAAGAGAGGACCTTGCGTTTTAAACATGCTTCACTGAAGGGATGGGAATATGCTTTCTCCCATATCGACGAGACAGTCCATCTCATACTAGACAAATACAATTCTCAACACAAAACCCATGCTGCCCTCATGTATGAAGCGGTTGAACTCAAAGAGCTGGCTTATTACAGAACCGAAAAAGTCGGGGCAATAGACAATAAGAAGATCAAACGTATCAAGGACATCTATACAAAAATCGGACTGCTTGAAAACAACACTACTCTAGGCAGTTTTGTACTGCAAGACGATGCTTATCCTATTATGTTTACAGAAGAGGAAGAAGGGTATTTAAAATATAAAGAGAAAATCACTATCTGTGGGAAAACGGATTGGAAACCGTATATCGATTTTACAGGTGATACGCCTAGAGGAATCGCTCCGGACCTTGTTAAAGAGTACGAAAAGATTATTGGCATACCTATTGAGTACGTCAAAACGGCTAACTGGAATGATTGTATCAACAAGACGAAGAGGGGGGAGATCGATGTTGCAGATGTTATTTTACAAGAACCGAATATACATGAGCACCTTATCCCTTCGACATCGTTTGAAAGTGATTCTCTGATTTTAGCTTCCAAGCTGGAAAGACCTTACATAAGCGACATCACAAACGCCGGGGATCTGAATGTTGCCATGATAAGAGGCAACGATAATCTGAGTTTCTATGTCAAAAAGAAATACCCGAATGTAAACCTGCATTATGTAGAAAACATTGATGCAGGATTGAAGAAAGTCGCTGAAGGCGAGGTAGACGCCTATGTGGGTATGTTTCGACCTACTGCGTTTGCAGTGACCGAAAAATATGCCAATGCACTGAAGATCAACGGTCAATTCAATACCCTCCAACTCAAGGGAAGTTTTGGGGTTAGAGAAGATGACCCGATTCTCCTTAGCATACTCAACAAAGCGATTGAGGGTCTTGACCCCAGAATAAAAAGGGAGATCATAAACAGCTGGATCAGTGTCAAACAGGAAAAAGGATTTGATTACAGCTTGTTCTGGAAAATAGTGTTCGCAATAATCTTCTTCGTTTTGATTCTGATCTACCGCCAGCGTGTTCTCAGAAGAGAGAATGAAGAATTGCACACAGCGAATCTACGCATCAGAAAGCAGCAGGAAAAATTAGAAGAGCAGAAGACACTGCATGAGCTTATGTTCAACAGTTCAACAGATGGCGTACTGATGTGGCGAGATGGCAAATTCATAGACTGTAATGCAGCACTGGTCAAGATGTTGAAATACAACAACAAAGAGGAAGTCTTGCGTCTAACGCCTTCATTACTTTCTCCTGAGTATCAACCCGATGGCAGACGCTCCTCTGAAAAAGTAGATGAGATGATAGCATTAGCTTACGAAAATGGGGTCCACCGTTTTGAGTGGGTACATACAAAAGCGACCGGCGAAACATTTTGGGTAGAAGTCACGCTGACGCCGATCGCGACTGACGACAGCAAGCTCCTATATGCCGTATGGCGCGATATCTCAGAACAAAAAAAACTTGAACATGACAATGCCAGCCTGAAAGAACAGATGGAGTTGGCATTTAATGCAAGCCGCGACGGTATTTGGGATTGGGACATGCAAAACGATACCTACTATTTCTCGCCGCGATGGAAAGAGATGCTGGGGTATAAAGATGATGAACTTGACAATAACTTGACCACTTGGCAGTCTCTGGTACATCCTGACGATATCGAGCAGGCCAATTATGAGATAAAACGTAATCTTGATGGGCAAACGAATGTGTATGAAAACAAACACCGCCTGCGCCATAAAGATGGCCATTGGGTATGGATCCTAGACCGCGGTCTAACACAGTTCAACAAGAAAGGTCAGGCAATCCGGATGATCGGTACCCATACCGACTTAACGACCGAGATGAACCTGAGCAAAAAGCTCAGTGAGCTAAACCACTCGCTTGAAGCCAGGATCGAAGAGGCCGTAAGCAGTTTAAAAAAAGCGCAGGAACAGGCAAAACTCGGCTCGTGGAAGCTTAATGTACAAACAAGCGACTTGGTGTGGAGTGATGAGACATATAACATTTTTGAGCTACCAAACAGTTCTGAGGTGGCAACGTATGACAACTTTTTGAAGGCGATACATCCGGACGATGTAGAGCGTGTTAACGACGCCTATATTAAAAGTCTAGAGACACAAGAGGCGTATGAGATCACACATAGACTCCTAATGCCTGATGGACGGATTAAATATGTCAAGGAGCATTGTGATACGAGCTTTGATACTGACGGAAAGCCGTTGATATCGGTCGGAACTATCCAGGATATTACGACCGAATATACGGCGGTACAAGAGCTCCGCCATAAAGACGAAATGTTGTTTAGACAGTCCCGTCTTGCGCAAATGGGTGAAATGATCAGGATGATCGCACACCAATGGCGGCAGCCTCTCAGTGCTATTTCAATGACAAGCGCGGCACTGGAACGCAAAGTCGAACAAGATCAATTCGATAAGACGTTTTTTGACAGCAGGCTCAACAGAATTTCCGAATATGTTCAGCATTTGTCAGCGACTATTGAAGACTTTAGAAACTTTTTTAAATCGGACAAGCGCAAACGGGAAACAAGGTTTTCCGAGATTGTTGAAAATGCGTTGAGTCTTGTGAGACCGGGGTTGGAAAGTCGAAATATCACACTGCTGACAGACTGTAAGTGCGATGGAAAAATGTTCACATACTCGAACGAGCTTCTACAGGTCATACTTAATCTACTCAAAAATGCGGAAGATGCACTCAGGGAACACAAGATCGAAAACCCGGTAATCAAGATGCGATGTTACTCTGATGAGAAGAGAGCCTTCCTGGAAATAGAGGACAATGCCGGAGGCATAGAGACTTCGATGTTAGAGAAGATATTTGAGCCCTATTTTACAACGAAAGATGAACATAACGGTACCGGACTGGGACTCTATATGTCTAAAATCATTGTGGAAGAACACTGCGGAGGTCTCCTGCATGTCAGCAACGCAGAAGATGGCGCAATCTTTACAATTGAAATGGAAACAGAAGATCAGTAGTTTGCAATATTCTGCTCATACGCAAAACGTAAAAGCTGAGAATTGTTGCTCAAGTTGAGCTTTTCTAAAATACGGGTACGGTACGTCGATACGGTTTTTGGACTGAGGTTAAGCTTGAGCGCGATCTCTTTATAGGTCTGTCCAGAAGCAATCAGTGCCAAAATCTCAAATTCACGTTTAGAGAGTAATTCAATCGGGTTCTTACCGCTTTTCTCGAGACTGAAACCGTAGGCCAGATTTTCGGCAAGTGATTCACTGATATACTTTTTACCTTCGGTGATTTTACGGATGGCTTTGATCAGTTCGGATGAGATGACGGTTTTATTGAGGTACCCCGATGCACCTGCTTTAAATGTCTGTATGGCATAAGGGTCTTCGGGATAGGTACTTAAGACAAGGATAGGCAGGGAAGGAAAGGCATGGCTGACATTCTCAATAGATTCAAGACCGTTTTTGTCTCCTAAATTCAGATCCAAAATCAAAAGATCATAATTTTCATTTTGAAGTAGTAACATCAGTTCGGAATAAGAAGAGGCCTGGACCTCTACCTGCATCTCTTTGTGTTGATCGATAAGCATAACCAATCCACTCCGTACAATTTCATGGTCATCAGCCACCGCAATGCGAATCATTTAACACCTTTCATAAAAAATACTTATACTGTATTCTATTTGCCTGTAATATATAGTAATTTGTCTTTGAATATACTTTTTGTGATTATTACATAATATATTCTTAACTAAACAAAATTGTAGAGATAGAAAATAAAATCAGGAGAAATTAATATTTAATTGGAAAAAGTTATACTAATCTGTTGTCAACAAAATCATACAAGGGATGTCAAGTGGAACAACTTATCAATGAAACGGTGGCGATGGCGCGGCAACATTTTAAAGGTTTCGGCTTTGAAGATGCGCAGATAGAGCCGTTGCTTGCAGCCGGAGAACGAGACCTGAGAAAAGAGTTGGACAAATTGCGACAACTGCTGGAACAGGACCCTGTCGATATTGACAGTATCAACCTTTCTCTTCATGGCTTAAAGGGCTTGTTGCTCAACATGGGTAACACGACGATCGCCGATAAATTAGTGGAGCTTCGAGAGGAAAAGGACGAACATATTCTGACTGAACTTCACTCTTTACTGGGACGGTAAAGAAAACTGTACACGGTCATACTTTTTAGGTTTCATGCGCAAGTCTGGTAGGGTGTAAACCTATAGACTTCTTCGTCGGCTGCAGGCGTTCGATACAGACTCCTGGTCTGTGTTGAGAATGCCCGTTTGCAGTCTCCCAAAGCCGACATCATTTTTTTGCTGCGTTCAGTCAATCTTTTTATATTTACAACCTGCGCAGCCTGCCTGCAATTTTAAGAAAATCATAGTTTACGACTTCATCAGCCTCTTACCATGTTGTTAACTTAAAAGATTTAAAATTGTTATAATAAATTAATAGTTAATTAATGTTATTTTTTGTATCATAGTTTTTGTTAGACCAATTTAACGGTACGGTAGGTACCAAAAAGGAATAAAATGAAAGTATTAGCATTTCTAGGGGCTCTTATGTTAAGCGTAACATTGTGGGCAGTCAACATCAACACGGCTTCGGTCGAAGAGTTGTCAACGCTGCCGGGAATCGGTCAGGGTACAGCGGAAAAGATCGTCAAGTATCGCAAGGAGCATATGTTCAAAACAATCTCGGATCTTAAAGAGGTCAACGGCATCGGCGAGAAGAAATTTGAAAAGATCAAAGCACAGTTGAGCGTGTAGGCCAACAAACTGTAAAATCACGATAGTATTCGTCCCCTGGTCTCGCCTGGGGACAAATCAACCTTCGATTCGGTAAATCTCTATCTTCCCCGTCTCTTTTGCCTTTGTTGTGACACAATTGATATGTTTTTGATGTTAACAAAGTATAATCATTGATAAAAATACAATTAATATATTTTAATGAAAAATTTGGACAGTGATCAATGCAACACAAAATAGCGGTTATAGGTTTAGGATATGTCGGACTGCCGCTTGCGGTAGAGTTTGGCAGGCAGTATGAGACAGTCGGTTTTGACATAGCACAGTGGCGCATCGATGAACTGGACAGTGGACATGACAGAACCCTGGAAGTGGAAAAAGAGGTTCTTCTGGATGTAATGCAAAACAGTCAACTCTCTTTCACGAATGTCCTCGAAGCGATCGCAGGGTGTAACATCTACATCGTTACTGTTCCCACGCCGGTCGATGAACATAAACAGCCTGACTTGACCCCCTTGATAAAAGCGACTGAATCCGTCGCAAAAGTCCTCAAAAAAGATGACATCGTCATCTATGAGTCGACGGTCTATCCCGGTGCGACCGAAGAGGAGTGTGTGCCACTTTTGGAAAAGATCAGCGGACTGGCATTTAACCAGGACTTTTTCTGCGGCTACTCTCCCGAACGTATTAACCCCGGTGACAAAACACACACTGTGACGAAAATACTGAAGGTAACGTCGGGTTCGACGCCCGAAAGCGCTAAAACAATCGATGATCTTTATAAAAGTATCATCACGGCAGGGACTCATCTTGCCCCGAGTATAAAAGTGGCGGAAGCAGCAAAAGTCATCGAAAACTCCCAGCGCGACATCAACATTGCGTTTGTCAATGAACTGGCCATGATCTTTAATAAGCTTGGTATCGATACTGAGGCGGTTTTGGAAGCGGCCGGGACCAAGTGGAATTTTTTGCCGTTTAAACCGGGTCTGGTCGGCGGACACTGTATCGGTGTCGATCCCTACTACCTGACCTACAAAGCACAGCAGGTCGGCTACAACCCGGAGATCATTCTCGCAGGGCGCCGTCTGAACGACAACATGGGGATCTATGTTGCCAACCAGGTCATAAAACTGATGATCAAAAAAGGATTGAAGATTGAAGGGGCAAAGATACTTGTACTGGGTATTACCTTCAAGGAAAACTGTCCAGATATAAGAAATTCTCGGGTCATCGATGTTATCCAGGAGCTTAAAGAGTTTGGAGCAGAGGTTGATGTTTGCGATCCCTGGGCGGATGAAGATGATGTCAAAAGAGAATATGGTCTTGACCTTGTGGGCTCAGGAATGAATTGTGATATGTTGGATTTGACGCAATACGGGGCAGTCGTTCTTGCCGTTGCCCATGACAACTTTAAAAAACTGGCACTTGAGTGCTCAGATGCCCAGGTCATTTTTGACATTAAGTCCATTCTAGATAAGAAAATGGTAGACGGAAGATTGTAATGACAGTATTTGAAACAATGTTGGAGCATCTCAAAACAGAGCAAAAGACGTGGCTGGTGACTGGTTCAGCCGGGTTCATCGGTTCTAATTTAATAGAGTT
>JBFEJN010000032.1:0-29405 GCA_041553195.1 Sulfurimonadaceae bacterium | reverse complement strand
GTGGTTGGAGAGTAGCTTCGGTACACCGGCATCGGCGTGGCGAACAATGATGGCGTGTGGACCCATGGCATCAAGATTTGTTGCTGTGTCGACAAGAGTCTCACCCTTTTTGGTTGAACTCTTGGCGACATCAAGGTGTACGATCTCGGCTCCAAGGCGCTTGGCAGCGATCTCGAAAGAGCTTCTTGTCCGGGTCGAGTTTTCAAAGAAGAGGGTGATAATGATCTTGTCTTGCAAAATACGGTCAAAACCGCCTTTTGAAAAGGTCTCTGCATCCTGCAGAAGTACTTCGATCTCCTCTGTACTAAAGTCATCGGTGCGTATGAGGTGTCGCATTATCTCTCCTTTGATTGGCGTGTGTGATTATAGCAAAAGTGTTTGTGCTATCGTGCTAATGTCATCGTTGAAAATAGTAAAATCCGGATAGTTGTCTTGAAAGTAGGGCGCTGATACTTGTTGAAAATTGTGGTCATCAGCATGGCAGTTTAGCGTCCAGACAAAATCAATGTTCTTCGCTTGCAGTGCTTTGATCGAAAGCAGGGTGTCATTGATACACCCCAGCCTGCAATGCGACACTAATAAGGCTCTGGCCTTAAAACGCTCTATCAGATCGATCATCATGGTCTCTCTGTCGACTGGTACATAGAGTCCCCCGGCGCCTTCGATGATCAAGATGTCACAGAGAGGTTCTATTTTGTTGATGGCATGTTCGACTGGGGACAGGTCAACCGCTTTGGCATCATTGGCACAATAAGGTGCCGCAGGCAGTTTGAATCGGATGGGAACGATGTCTGCCAGAGTGAACTCCCTTAGTGCAGGGTTTAATGATTGCACAAGCGAGAGGAGTATCGAACCGTCTACAGGGGTGTCTTCGACACCTGTTTCTATAGGTTTGAGAACACCGACTTTATACCCGAGCGAAGCATAGTGTTTTAACAGATGGGTCGTTACATAAGTCTTTCCTATATCTGTATTTGTTGCGGTAATGAAAATACGTTTAGCCACTGCTGCTCTTTTTGGTTATAATTTCGCTTTATTTTACAGCAGGGTTGCTTTGATTCGATATTTATCGATAGATAAAAGTACCTTGACTAAGGTTTTTGATGAACAACTTTGAAGAATTTTCGACTTACTTTGTCCAGAATATAGGCTCTAAAGAGGGCGCTGTCAGCCCTGCGATTGTCCAGTCTGCAGCCTTTGGCTATGGAAGTCCTGAAACAGCGGAGGGGATCTTTGACGGCAGTGTCAAAAAGCCGCTTTACGCACGTATGGGAAACCCGACAACGGCTAAGCTCGAGGGTATTTTGGCAGAGATGGATGGCGGTGTGGGTGCCGTCGCAACCAGTTCAGGTATGGCGGCAACTGCATTGGCGACGATGTCCTTGCTAAAAAGCGGTGACAGTATTATCAGCATCGGCGGACTGTTTGGCGGTACCTATTCATACTTTTCGGAAACACTAAGCCGTTTTGGTATAACAACACAGTTTTTCGATGTAGATGAGTTTGAACGTATTGAAAATGCGATTGATCAAACTACCAAGATCATCTTTTTGGAATCAGTGGGTAACCCGAACATGCGTTTACCGGACATCCGTGCGATTGCAGACATTGCCAGCCGTAACGGTATCGTTCTCATCGTCGACAACACCATCACGCCGATGAGCGTTGCACCGCTTGAACTTGGCGCTGACATTGTTGTCTATTCGACTACAAAGGTCATCAGCGGAAATGCCTCGGTACTTGGCGGTGCTGTTGTCTTCCGTGCGATCAACGACGGTGACGATAAGTTCAAAGCTGCCCGTTATGAAGAGGTGCATAAGTTCATCAACAAGATGGGCAAGATGGCACTGATTGCAAACTCAAAAAAACGTGCCATGCGTGATTTTGGTATGAGCGCTTCGGCCTTCTCATCGTACCTGACACTTCTGGGCTTGGAGACGATGCCTTTGCGCATGGACCGTGTTGTCAGCAGTGTTGAAAAAATTGCACATGCACTTCATAATAAAGGTATTAAGGTCAATCATCCTTCGCTTGAAGGGCATGAACAACATGCACGCTACGAAGCTCAGTTTTCCAAAGGGTGTGGAACCTTGATGACGATCGATATGGGTACGAAAGAGAAAGCTTACGAGTTTCTACGCCGCACCAAACTGGCGACGATCACCGCAAATATCGGAGACAGCAGGACGTTGGCACTGCATATGGCGTCAACTATTTACAGTGATTTTGATGCCGAGACACGCGGATTCCTCGGTATTACGGACGGTTTGATCCGTATCTCCATCGGGCTTGAAAACCCGGATGATATTATTGAGGACTTTATTCAAGCTGCCCAATAACGCTCTTTCCAGTCGAAAGCTGCATTTTCTTGTGTGCTTTTGATCTGAGACTCTTTGGCTGTTAAAGGCCACTTCTTATACAATCGACATAGTGATCGATGAAAATCTACAAACAATTTTCCCTGAATCTATATACTCTTGACGTTATAAAAAGAGAATGCCAAGAGCGTCACAATGCAGCGAGTCATAAAATGCGAGTAGATGCCAAAGGAAAATAGATCGTTTTTGACGCTAAAGAGATAAAAGAATCTCATGATGCATACCAACTAGATTAAAAAATGCATATACTTTTGGGTGCATGGCTTTTCGAAAATAAGTTTGTACAAAAGTTGTACTTAACGTTTTACATTCAGCTGTAGAAGTCAGGTCCAGAACCTCATAAAACCAAGCTAACTGCGACTTTTAAGCAAAATTACACCGAAACATTGATACATTCTCTATAATTATAAAAGTAGGAAATTCTTTGAGTACTAAACATGCATTAGAAGGTGAGCTCTCTGTTATAGGGCCGAAACAATATATTGTCTATCTGCTAAACGATGATTACACCTCAATGGATTTTGTGATCGATGTTTTGATGAACATCTTTCATAAAAATTACCAGGAAGCTGAACAGATCATGCTGGACGTCCATAAAAAAGACCGAGGCATCTGCGGCATCTATACCTATGAGGTCGCGGAGACAAAAGTCATGCAGGTAAGCAAGTTGGCACGGGAACAGGGTTTCCCGTTAAAAGCTACTATGGAGGAGGCGTAAGATGATCAGTGCAGAATTAAACAGTATTTTCCAAAAAGCGCTTATCTATGCCAAAGATCAGCGACATGAATATTTGACGATTGAACATGTCTTTTTTGCCATGCTTGGTTCAAAAGAGGGTATGTCCATCATTAAAGAGTGTGGCGGGGATGTTGACGCAATGCGCGCAGCGGCTGCAACCTATTTGAGCGAGACGATGCAGGCCTTACCCGAAGATGTCAACCAGGAGCCTTTTGAGACGGTCGCACTCTCACGAATGATCGATACCATGATCAAACATATCCAGAGCGCGCAAAAAGAGCAGGCCGATGTAGGTGATTTAATGGCAGCTGTCTTTGAAGAAGAACACACCTTTGCCTTGGCACTGCTACAGGACCAGGCCATCTCCCGTGTGGATGTTCTCGAAGCGATCTCCCATAAAGATGTTGATGCTGCTACGACAACGAGTGATGAGAGCGAAAGCTATCTTGACAAATATACGATCAATCTTGTTGAAAAAGCCAAAGAGGGAAAAATCGACCCGGTTATTGGCCGTGCCAATGAGATTGAACGCGTGGTACAGACCCTTTGTCGTCGTAAGAAAAACAATCCGCTGCTTGTCGGTGAACCGGGTGTCGGTAAGACCGCGATCGCGGAAGGTCTGGCATTGCGTATTAGCGAAGACGATGTCCCTGATATCTTAAAAGATGCGCCGGTCTTTGCGCTGGACCTTTCAGCCATGCTGGCGGGAACAAAGTACCGGGGTGACTTCGAGAAGCGTCTTAAAGGCGTCATCGATGAACTGAAGATGAACAAAGGTGCGATCCTTTTTATTGATGAGATCCATACGCTTGTGGGTGCAGGAGCGGTCAGCGGCGGAAGCATGGATGCTTCCAACCAGCTGAAACCGGCACTGGCATCGGGCGAACTCAAGTGTATGGGCGCGACCACTTTCGCCGAACACCGTAATGCATTTGAGAAAGACCGTGCGCTAAGCCGCCGTTTTGCAAAAATCGATGTCAATGAACCGTCGCAGGCTGACAGTGTACTCATACTGAAAGGTCTTCGTCCGAAATACGAAGCACATCACGGTATTAAGTACACCGATAAAGCATTGAGCGCGGCTGTGGAACTTTCTAAAAAGTACATCAGCGACCGTTTCTTACCAGATGTGGCGATCGATCTTATTGATGAGGCAGGCGCATCATTTCATCTCAGTAAGAAAAAACGCAACACCGTGACACCGCATGACATCGAGAAGGTGATCTCAAAGATCACCGGTGTACCGACATCCCGTATGTCCGAGGATGATACGACCCGGTTGGCAAGCTTGGAAGCCGACTTGAAAAAACGTGTTATCGGTCAGGACAAAGCAGTCGAGAAGGTCACGTTGGCGATCAAACGCTCACGTGCAGGACTCAATGCCGGCGAAAAACCGATCGGTTCATTCCTATTCTCCGGACCGACGGGTGTCGGTAAGACAGAACTTGCCAAGTCGCTTGCTGATGAGATGGGTATTCACTTTGAACGTTTTGACATGAGTGAATATATGGAGAAACATGCCGTCTCCCGTCTTGTCGGATCACCTCCTGGATATGTCGGTTATGAACAGGGCGGTCTGTTGACGGAAGTGATCCGTAAGCATCCGTACACGGTGTTACTCCTGGACGAGATCGAAAAAGCGCACCCTGACCTGGTCAACATCCTACTGCAGGTCATGGACAGTGCAACATTGACAGATAACAACGGGTACAAGGCCAACTTTAAAAATGTGGTCTTGATCATGACCTCGAACGTCGGTGCTCAGGCAGCAAGCGTGATGGGTTTCAATGCCGACCAGTCTATCTCCCGTGGTGAAGAGCTTAAAGCCTTTTTTACGCCTGAGTTCAGAAACAGACTCGATGCCGTCATCGAGTTTGCACCATTGAAGCTCTCTGTGGTAGAAGATATCGTCGACAAATTCATTGCGGAGCTGAACGTACAGCTGGCCAAACGAAAAGTAAAGGTGGAAATTACGGAGCGTGCCCGCGGTTACCTGGCTGAAATGGGTTATGATATTGCGATGGGCGCCCGTCCGCTTGGCCGTGTGATTCAGGAGAAGATTAAAGACAGACTGACCGATGAGATGCTCTTTGGTGCACTCAAACATGGTGGTAAAGTCCATGTCGATTATGATGATGGACTCACGTTCAACTTTAGTGAATGATCAAACAGCTCGACTACAATCTTAGCTTTCCGCACCCTGATGAAGCGAATGAAGATGGAATCGTTGCTTTCGGCGGGGATCTGAACCCGTCCAGGCTGTATCTGGCATACCGTGAGGGTATCTTTCCCTGGTATGCCAAGGGCGATCCTATTTTATGGTGGTCACCGAATCCTCGGCTCATTTTACACCTGGATGATTTTAAATTGCGTAAGTCGCTGAAAAAACGGATGAAGCATTTCGAGGTGCGTTTTGACACGGCATTTACAGAAGTGTTGAGCAAGTGTGCTGCCGTGCACCGGCCGGGTCAGAACGGAACCTGGCTGCAACCTGAGCTTATCGAAGCGATGAGTGTTCTGCACTCTTTGGGCCGGGCACACTCCGTCGAAGCCTATTACGAAGGTGAACTGGTCGGCGGGCTCTATGGCATCAGTGTCGGACGGGTCTTTTGCGGCGAGTCCATGTTCGCAATTAAAAATGATGCCTCAAAAGTGGCATTTGCCACATTAATAGAGAAGTTAAAAGAGTGGGGTTATACTTTTGTGGATGCACAAGTACCGACGGAACATCTCAAATCATTAGGTGCGATAGAGGTTCATCGTGATTATTTTTTAAAACTTTTATATGAAAACCGGGATAAAGAGGTCTCGAAGGATGCCTGGAAGATGTATTAGAAGGCTTTTTCGAAGCGATAAGGGTTACGCTTAAAAGAGGCTGTGGTAAACTGTCTTAATTACAAGTAAACAGGGTATGAAATGGTAACTACTGACGTTTTAAAAGAGAAAATCATTGAGGGACTGAACCTCGAAGATATTGATGCAAGTGAGATCAGTGATACGGATCCGCTATTCGGTGAAGACGGTTTGGGTCTTGATTCTGTAGATGCGATTGAATTGACCTTGGTCGTTGAAAAAGAGTTTGGTGTCAAGGTGACAAATATTGCCGATGCAGAGTCTATCTTTGCAACAGCTAAATCGCTTTGTGACTATATTAACGAGCAGAAAAATGCCTAAGAAAAAAGAATGTAGCGCAAAGAGACTTTCTCTTTAGCGTTTTCTTTTACAGGCCGTCATAGTATGGCCAAATCCCAATCTATCGATCTCTTCATCCACTTCCAAACCGGCAGCTTCTATATACTGATGCATATCTTCAGCACTGTACATCTTGCTTGTTCCATTGGCAAGCGCCGTAAAGTACGGTGAACAGTTTATCAGGATATAGGCACCGATCTCATGCTGCTGCCGGTCCCAATAGGGTTCGATGATATGAATACGTCCATCTTCGCTCAAGGCCTCTTTTGCCCGCTGCAAGATAGCAATGATATCTTCGGGCGGGAAACAGTCCAGAAATTGGCTCATCCAGACAACATCAAACCCTTTTGGAAAGGGTTTTGAATGATCTAGCAAGTCCATGACCTCACCATGGACTCTCTCTTTTACGCCGGCCGCTTCTGCATTGGCAAAGGCGGTTTTAATCTGTAATGGATGGTCACAGATGGTCACTTCTGTTTCACTCGACGCAGAAGTGATCGCAATAGCCCATTTTCCGGTATTTCCACCGATATCGAGGATCTTTTTGGGCTTGCGCGCTGCCATCATGTCAACTAAGGTCTTAAAGGCGGAATCGGAGTAGAAGTGATCATAACCGAACCAGCTTTTTTGTGTCTTTTCAGGAAGTTGGGTCAGATAAGGATATATTGTCTCCCAATCTTTATTAAAGAACTTTTGCAGACCGGCAGGCCGCCCCTCTTTAATAGATGCCCCCAACTCGGTAATACCCATATAGTTAACGTCTTGAGAGTAGTTGAAATTAGCATTGGTCATCTCATCATAGGCGAGGAAAAAACCGATACGCGTAATGTGATAACGATTCTCTTCAAATTTCAGGGCACCCATACTGTAACCGGACTCACAAAGCACTTTGATGCCGTATTCACTAATATCGGTAGCAGCCATCAGCTCCTCAATACTCATCCCGGTTTTTTTGTTCTCATGGAGCAGTTTAAGGATTCCCCATTCGCGAAGGAGGTTGGCGACCTGAAAGATGATGGGTGCATGGGCAATCTTTTGGGCTTCCATCAATGCATCCAGCGAACTGAGTTTATCGGTATCGAACATAGATCTCCTTGGAGGTTTTATTAGAGTCATTATATTGCCCTTGTCCTCTCAAAGTCCTGAAAACTGACAGGACGCTAGCACAGTACTTATTATTTTTTATGGCTAGGTGCGCTAAAATCATTGAATTATTTTGTATATTATTTTGGGTGGCTATGAAAAGAGTTTTAGTACTTTATTATTCGCAGAGCGGGCAGTTGAAGAAGATGGTTGACTCTGTGACGAAGCCATTAGCGCAGAACGGTGCAATAGAGGTCGATTATCGGGAGATAAAACCGGTTAGAGAATATCCTTATCCATGGCCGTTTTATCCGTTTTTTGATGCGTTTCCCGAAGCCATCTATATGAAGGGATGCGAGGTTGAGCCATTGCGTGATTTGGCAGATGATTATGATCTGATCATTCTCGGATATACTATCTGGTTTCTTGCGCCATCGATTCCGGTCACCGGTTTCATGCAAAGCGAGCAAGCCAAAGAACTTTTTAAAGATAAACCGGTGGTAACACTGATCGCCTGCAGGGACATGTGGGTGATGGCTCAGGAGAAGATGAAGGCTCTTCTGCACGATGTGGGTGCGACCTTGATCGACAATGTCGTTTTGACAGACCAGGGCGGTTCGATCTATGCCTTTATTACCACTCCGAGATGGTTGCTCACAGGTAAAAAAGACCCATTCTGGGGCTTTCCGGCGGCAGGTGTATCGGACAAAGATCTGCAAGAGAGTGCCCGTTTTGGTGAACGTCTTGGAGAGGCCTTATGCAAAGACGAAGAGAAGAAGAAACAGCCACTATTGAAAGATATGGGTGCAGTCACAGTGAATGGTAAGCTGGTCGGCACTGAGAAGATCGCAACGCGGTCGTTTATGATCTGGGGTAAGCTGATTCAAAAAGCGGGTCAACCCGGTTCCTTTGCACGAAAGATCGTTATTACTGTTTACGCTGTTTTTCTGGCGACACTGGTTTTGACGATCGTGCCGTTGAACATTTTAGTACGACGATTGATCTACCCATTTCGAAAAGAAGCTATAGAAAAGAGTGTGAAATATTATGAAGAACCTTCAGGACGGTAAGCAGTGAGCAGACAGGTATATATCAATGACATTCAGGCATTTTTGCCAAACGAAGCGGTCGACAACAATGAGATCGAAGCGGTTTTAGGTCAGGTCGGTCCCCGTCCTTCTCGTGCCAAAAAGATGATCCTGCGTTCGAACCAGATTAAAGCACGCCATTATGCTATAGACAAAGTGACCGGTGAAACGACCCATACAAATGCCCAGATCGCTGCAGAGGCGGTCCGTAAACTTGACAGCAAAAATTTTGATATCAATAGCATCGAACTGCTTGCTTGTGGAACAACACTGCCTGACCAGTTACTGCCGAACCATGCTCTTATGGTACACGGTGAATTGGGGATTCCCAGTTGTGAAGTGATCGCGACCTCCGGAATCTGCCTCTCTGGGACGATGTCTCTTAAATATGGCTATATGTCTATTCTCAGCGGTCAAAGTGTGAATGCGGTGGCAACAGGTTCTGAAAATGCCTCTTCGGTGATGCGCGCGCAGAACTTTGAAGAAGAGGTCGAGACCCGTGTCGAGCAACTGGAACGTCAGCCGGAGATCGCTTTTGAGAAGGACTTTCTACGTTGGATGCTCAGTGACGGAGCCGGTGCTGCGTTGATGAGTGCCGAACCCAATAAAGAGGGGATCTCCCTCAAAATCGACTGGATCGTACAAAAATCCTATGCCAATGAACTGGATGCCTGTATGTATGCCGGCTGTGAAAAGCTGGAAGACGGTTCCCTTAAAGGATGGCGTGAATTTTCACAGACACAGTGGCTGAAAGAGTCCATCTTTTCAGTCAAGCAGGATGTCAAGCTTTTAAACGCGAACATTATTGAATACACTGTGACGAAACCGTTGCAGGAGTTGGTCGACAAAGGAACCCTGGATCCTGAAGCGATCAGCTACTTTTTACCGCACTACTCATCAGGATACTTTCGCGATAAAGTCTATGAAGGAATGCAAAAAGCGGGCTGTGATATTGCACAGGAAAAATGGTTTACCAATCTACCGTACAAAGGGAACACCGGTTCAGCATCGATCTATATCATGCTTGAAGAACTTTTCCACTCCGGAAAATTGAAGGTGGGCGACAAACTGCTCTGCTACATTCCTGAAAGCGGTCGTTTCTCAACTGCCTTTATGCAGTTAGAGGTTGTTTGATGGATATAAAAAATGTTCCTCAAGACCATATCTCTACCTATGCAGGGAATAAAAAAGCCATCTATGCTACGAATGAAAATGGTGAATATGGTGTTGTAGCGTCAAGTGGCTGGGAGATCGAAGAAGAGGCGACCAAGCAGGCTCTTCATGAACTTGAACGTCAGGCAGAAGAAGCCTATAGTGAGGTAGCAAAGGGACGTATGTCACCGCTTTATTACCACATGTACGCACAGCGCATGGACCCTATTGTCCTTGCCCAATCGGTCGAGATGTTCCAATGGCGCGTCAAGCGCCATTTCAAACCTGCCGTATTTTCAAAACTTTCAGATGCAATGCTCTCTCGTTACAGCGAAGCCTTGGGTGTGAGTGTCGAGGATCTGAAACAACTTCCTGATAAAGAGTCCTAGTGAATATAACAAATAACACGTTCACCCATCAACATGCGGCCCATTGCGAAAGCGGGGTCATGTCATCAATGTTGTCTCACTATGGTCTCAGGATCTCCGAGCCAATGGTCTTTGGCCTCGCGGGGGCATTGACGTTTGCCTATCTGCCGTTTGTCAAACTTGGTGGTATGCCGCTTATCGCGTACCGTTCGATGCCAAAAGCTATTATTAAAGGCTTGCAGAAAAATATTGGTGTCAGAATGCGGCTTGAAAAATTTTCGAAATCTGAGAAGGGGACAAGCCGTCTCGATGAGCTGCTCGAAGAGGGAAAAATCGTCGGTGCGCAGAGTTCCGTTTTCTGGCTTCCCTATTTTCCCGAAGAGATGCGTTTTCACTTTAATGCACACAACCTTTTGGTCTTTGGCAAGGAAGAGAACACCTATCAGATCAGTGATCCGGTTTTTGAACATACTGTTGAAGCGGAAACGAAAGCCTTGGAGAAAGCACGTTTTGTCAAAGGGGTGATGGCGCCTAAAGGGCTGCTCTATTATCCTACCTACGTACCGGCTTCTGTTGACTATGAAAAAGTGCTTCCCAAAGCGATTCGAAAAGTCGCAAAAAGTATGTTGAAGACACCGGTGCCGATTGCCGGACTTAAAGGTATCCGTACGCTGGCAAAAAACATCCGAAAACTCGAACGCGAAGATCGTCGTTATGCCAAGCTTTTTCTGGGGCACATTGTCCGTATGCAAGAAGAGATCGGGACAGGCGGTGCCGGTTTCCGTTATATCTATGCCTCTTTTTTACAAGAAGCAGCCGATATTCTGAACAATGATACGTTGAAAGAAAGTTCGAAGATGATGACTGAAGTCGGTGACAATTGGCGGGAGTTCGCACTATTGATCGCCAAGTCGATCCGTTCCAAAAAAAGCGAGACGATCGATTATCATGCGATCGCTGCAAAACTCGACTCTATTGCCGAGGAAGAAGCGGAAGTCTACAAAAAACTGTTGACGGCCTTTTAATGATAAAGATCACAAACCTGCTCAAACGCTATGATGACAAGGTGGCCCTTGACCATCTGACATTAGAGATCAATGCAGGCACGATCTTCGGTCTTTTGGGACCAAACGGTGCCGGTAAGACGACACTAATCTCAATTTTAAACGGTTTGACCACATACAATGAAGGCGAGGTCACCGTGTTTGACCTGCCGCTCGACAAGAATGTGCACACCATCCGTAAGCGGTGCGCACTTGTTCCGCAAAGTCTCGCTTTTTATGAGAACCTTACAGTCATAGAAAACCTCAATTTCTTTGGCGGGATTCAGAACATAGATGCCGATACACTGAAAAAGAACATCGGGTATGCTGTCGAGACGAATCGTTTGGGCTCGATGCTGCATCAAAAGGCCTCGACGCTTTCAGGCGGGCAGAAACGCCGTCTTAATATCGCTATAGGGCTGTTGAACGATCCGGACATTCTCTTTTTCGATGAGCCTACGGTCGGGATCGATCCGGAATCACGAAATGAGATCCTGGATACGATCTTATCCTTTAAAAAAGCGAACAAGACGGTTGTCTACACCTCGCACTACATGCCGGAGATCGAGAAGATCTGTGATGAGGTGGCGATCATCAATGCCGGCAAGATTATCCGGCAGGGTTCGATTGAGAGCATGTTGACGAACGAGAGTGCGAACCAGGTCATACTGGAAGTCTACGAGATGCCGTTGGCACTGTTGCAGTCAAGCTGTGCCAAAATGCCTCTCTTGCATGTAGTAGATGAAAGTACTTTGATGCTCGAGGGTAAAGATAGTCATACGGTTGCAACGGCGTTGGCCGTGTTGGAAACGGACAACATCGGGGTTAAAAACATCCGTTACGGCACAACCACGCTGGAATCGCTGTTTATC
This sequence comes from Sulfurimonadaceae bacterium, assembly GCA_041553195.1. GTDB lineage: Bacteria > Campylobacterota > Campylobacteria > Campylobacterales > Sulfurimonadaceae > Sulfonitrofixus. The sequence continues at coordinate 17,490 of JBFEJN010000032.1, read as the reverse complement.
AATCTGACTTCAAAAGGGCGGTCTGATGTTTAAAGCGATGCTGATCAAAGAGTTTCTTCTCGTCTCCCGTGACAAACATGCCCTGGCGGCACTTTTTGTCATGCCTGCGGTTTTTATTCTCATTATGTCTTTAGCGCTAAAGGATGTCTTTAACGAAGAGAAGGCCCTTATTGAATACGCTGTTGTCGACGAAGACAAGTCGCTCGAGAGCTTCGCCGTGGTCGCAAACCTGCGTACTAACAAAATGATGCACGAACATAACATCAGTGAAGCGTTTTTGTCCCCGAACGAAGAGGGTGTCCAGTTTATCGTGGTCATTCCAAAAGGGTTCAAGTCACAGTTTTCACAAAACGATGCCAATAACTCGGCGCTTCAGATCGAAGTTGCATCCGACATCGGTCAAAGCCACTTGATGCTTTTTAAGACACAGATACTCAGCAGTGTGATGCAGGTACATATTGATGCGATCAATATGGCGCAAGAGATGCAGAGCGGTATGCGTGGTGAAAAAGGTGTATCCAAAAAGATAGAGTTCGATGAGAAGGGCATGATGAAGATCCATTATGCCGCGCTGGGTCAGGATGAAAAACCGACATCAACGCAGCAGAGTGTGCCGTCGTGGATCGTTTTTGGCCTCTTTTTTGTCATCATACCGATGTCCACGATCTTCATCAGTGAACGCAAGCAGAACACGCTGATGCGTTTGAGTACGATGAATGTCTCGCTGCCGGTACTCTTTGGCGGAAAGATCATCCCGTACATGCTGATCAATCAGCTGCAGGTCTGGGTCATGATCGGTGTAGGGGCCTTTATTGTCCCGCTCTTTGGAGCGGCACCGCTGAGTATCGGCGGTTCCATCACTGGTCTGGTCGCGATCTCGATGGCACTGAGCCTTTCGGCAATCGGTCTGTCGATCCTAATCGCGACGATCGTGGACAGCGTGGAACAGGCAACGACCATCGGTGGTATAATTAACATTTTATTGGGCGCCATCGGCGGGGTAATGGTACCGAAATTTGTCATGCCGTCATTTATGCAGGAGTTCGCCAACGTCTCACCGATGTCCTGGGGGCTCGAGGGGTTTTTAGATATTTTTCTGCGCCGGGGCGGCCTTGCAGATGTCCTGAACGAAGTGGTCGCTTTAAGTCTGTTCGGAGTGGTTTCGCTGCTATTGGCGGCCGCCATATTTAACTATAAAATAAGGAGAGTGGGATGAGAGGTTCGCAAGACGAGGCGCTAAAACTGCGTTTGAAAAAAATGATCATTGATGAGTGCGAAAAAGAAGATATTGAACCCGAAGAGGTGGCCGACGATGTCGAACTTTTTTCAGAGGCCAGCGGCCTTGAACTTGACTCACTGGATGCCTTACAGATCTCAATGGGGCTTCAAAACCAATTTCATACGCGTCTGGGTGACTCAAAAGATTTTCGCAGGGTTGTGACAACGATCAACAACCTGGCGGACTATATCCAGCCCGAGTAGGTACAGGTTGATTACTCTACTCGGCGGTGAGGTGTTTTGTGCGTTAGGCGATGAAAAAGCCCGTATCAAGCATCTTGAAGAAGGCACCTATAGTACGGTCAGTAAGTCGATGGTCCTCAACGGGGAGACATTGACCTTTCCTTACTACGCTTTAGATGACGCTGCCATGGCCAGGTCAGCAGATACACCTCTGCAGTATCTGGATAGGGTGGTAGAGAAAGCTATTGACAAACTGGGGTTAACGGCTGAGCAGCTAAAACGCTGCGGCCTTTTTTTCGGAAGCTCTTCGAACGACCTCTCTCTGATGGTGCCGCTAGGTCAGAACTTTGACGGTTCGCAGGAAGAGAAGATCGACTGCAAGCGTATCGGTAACGGGTATTTTGCCGACCATCTCGTCAAGCGTTTTGGACTGCACGGTTTCAGCCTTACCTACAACACAGCCTGTACCTCGAGTGCAAACGGTATGATAGATGCCGCGTCGATGCTCGAAGGCAAGATCATCGATTATGCCCTTGTCGTCGGGTTTGAGTTCTTTGCCCCGGTTACGTTTGAAGGGTTTGGCTCGATGCAGCTGCTCTCACCGGACAAGATCGCTCCGTTTGACCGTGACCGAAGCGGTATCGTTCAGGGGGAGTCCCTGAGTGCACTGTTTTTGAGCCGCAGTGATGTTGCACCTTCGCCATGGCATTACCGCGGGGCTATGAGCAACTGTGAGACCCACAGTGTGACCGGTGCCAATCCCAACGGTGTGGGTATCAGTGAAGTGATGATCAGCGCTTTGAGCAACAGCGGTGTCAAAGCCGAAGAGATCACTGTAGTCAAAGCGCACGGCACCGCGAGTGCACTCAACGATACGGCAGAGATCAACGGCATGAAATTGGTTTTTGAGACATTTCCGCCTTTCTTCTCTCTGAAACCTTACATCGGCCATACCTTAGGCAGCTGCGGTTCGAGTGAGGCACTGTTGCTCATGGAAAGTGTAAACGCCGGTTTTGTCCCGTCTTCACCTAACTTTAGGCACATTGATGAGGCCTTTGGCTGTGCGCCCTTGCAAGAGAAACTACCCTGTACAAGCGGTGTCTTTATGTTGAACTATTTCGGTTTCGGCGGCAATAACACCTCACTTATCATTGAAAAGGTAGCACTATGATCTATGTGCACAACATGGGGTCACTGAACTTCAAAGAAGGTGAATCTATTGATGTCAAGGCTGTTTTGAAAGAAGCAACAGGCCAGCCGTTTCGACGTTCCGACCGTTTTATCCAGATGGCACTTTTAGGTGCGTATCGTGCTGTCGGTGGGAAAAGATTAGCCAATGATACGGCGCTCTATATGGCATCGGGTCAAGGCAACCTGGCCGTCTTCAACCGTCTGCGCGATCAGCAGTATGTTTTAAAACAGCCGCCGAAGCCGGTCGATTTTATTAACTCATTGAGTAATACTGCCGGTTTTTATGTGGCACAATTTTTAGGACTGTACGGCAAAAACCTGAATCTCACCCATCATGGATTTGTCGCCTATATGACCTTGTTGTTGGCACAAAATGACCTTAATGTCGGGGCGCAAAAACAGGTTTTTGTGGGTGGGGTTGATGAATTGTTGGAACCGGTCAGTTTTACGAAGAAGTTTTTAGGTATCTGTGATGAGAAGGAGTTGGGTGAAGGCAGTAACTGGATGCTGCTTAACACGGTTCCAGAAGGTTCTTTAGGCTCAGTAGACGTCTTGGATACGGTTTACTCTTTCAGTGAGCTAAAAAAGTTTCTTGGAACGATTGAGCAAACAACAAAACTCGCCTTCGGTTTGCGTTTCAATGACAGTGCCATTGAAGAGCTGTTACGAGAGAATCAGCTTGGGCGTTTTGATTATGAAGAGTCGTGTGGTTTTTATGAAACGGCGGCATTCTACACGATTATCCGTTTTCTGAGTGAAGCGGTTGGCGAAATGCTCTTCATTGAAAACTTTGAAGAGGATTTCAGACTCATCCGAGTGGTCTCTTCCGCCAGTTGAATTTACCTCGTTTTTAGTGCGTCTGTGCTACATTACAGAAAATTTTGAGGGGTCGTTTTTATGCAAAAAAACCGTGTCTTTGTCAATGCCTATGAGTCACTCAGCTGTGCCGGTAACACACAGCAGTTGATGGATGCTATTTACGCAAAACAGAGCGGCATCACGATCGATACAGGTTATATGCCTCAGAATCAGGCCGGTCTGGGCAGTTTTGCACCAAATGAGTTTTTCAGCTCACTTGTCTCTGTGACACAGGAAGTACTTGCCAAGAGCAATCTTGACGATTTCAGCACGACGCTTCTTATTGTGGGCTCTTCTGTCGGCGGTATCGGTAAAAGTGAACAGATTTTCTTTGCTGAACACAGCTACAAGAATATTAACCCCAAAGAACATGCCATCTCTGTCATCTCGGATACCTTGAATAAGGCGTTCGGATTTAAGGACAGCCGTTCGATTTCGACAGCCTGTACTTCGAGCGCCAACGCGATGATGCTTGCTCAGCGCCTTATCAATATCGGTGCGTATGAGAATGTATTGGTCGTTGGTGCGGACGCCCTTTGCTATACGACTGTTTGTGGATTTTACGCCTTGGGTGTCCTATCGAGTCAACAATGTACCCCGTTTCAAATCGAGCGCGAGGGGATGAACGTTGCCGAAGGGATCGCTGCCCTGCTGGTGCAAAATGTGCAGAGCGATGAGAGTATAGAGCTGTGCGGCAGTGCAGGAAGTTCGGACGCTTTTCATATGACAAACCCGGACCCCGAAGCGGGCGGGGCGATCGCCTGTATGCAAATGGCCATCGAAGATGCCGGTCTTGCAACAACGGACATCGATTATGTCAATGCGCACGGAACCGGGACTCAGGCCAATGACGCGGTCGAAGCACTGGCCGTCGAGACACTTTTTACGCACAAGCCCTATTTGAGTTCGACCAAGGCGATTACCGGACACACGTTGGGTGCGGCAGGGGCTCTGGAAGCGATTATCTCCTGTGAGGTTATCAAGCAGCAACGCATTGCACCACAGACCTCGTTGGAAGTGCCGGAGAACACGAAGGTCAATCTGCCGCGTGAAAGTGTGGAGGCAAGGGTCAAGTATGTTATCTCGAACTCATTTGCCTTCGGCGGCAATAATACAGCCCTTGTTTTCGGAGCACTTCAATGAAAATGAACTTTATCGTTACCTCGACGGCATGTGTCTCCTCAGAGACAAAATGCGAGGATCTGGATGAAAAACGTATTGTGCCAAAAATGATGCTTCGCCGTCGTTTGACCCGTTCCGCACGCCTGATGGTCTATCTTGCGGATGCCTGCGGTTTCAGTGAAGGAGCGGTCGTCTATGGTTCGGCATATGGTGAGATGCAGGCAACTGCCGACATCGTCGGTGCGATCGATTCAGGCGAACCGATCAGCCCGACAGCGTTTCAAAATTCGGTCTACAATACGGCACCATCATATTTTTCCCTGTTGCATGGCAATAAGCAGGAAATACTTACCGTCTCAAGCGGTGATGCAACATCGCGTAATGTCCTGCAGACGGGCGCACTTCAAGCCTTCACCAGTGGGAAAGAGGTGTTACTGGTCTGTTGTGAAGCGATCAACATTCCCAACATCGAAGAGGTCAACAGTTGTACGGATTATCTTGAATCGGGTGTTGCCTTGACACTCACTCCGACGCAGTCTGAGGCCAACACCGTGATCAGTGAAAACGACCATTCGGGTTATGCACCCTCGCTTTGGGCAATGTTGGATGTCATTACTGCCTGTAATGGGAAAGAGGGTGCTGTTGTCGCCCTTGAACTTTAGGAGAGCTTTGACGTGATAAGCACAGAGAAATTAAAAGCAGAGTTAATCGAGCTCTTTAACCTTGAAGGCGTCATGGCAGAAGAGATCGCAGATGACGATCATCTTTTTCAAGACGGTTTAGGACTCGATTCTGTGGATGCGATAGAGCTGACGATCTTTCTTGATAATACATACGGCATTGTCTTCTCGAACATTGCAGAGTCGGAAAAAGCGTTTAGTTCGATCAAAGCGCTGCAAGATCATATCAATACCCATGGGACCGTTTAATGTCTGAACTTCAGGAATTGTTGGAATATCTGCCGCAAAAGGCACCGGTCGGCTTTGTGAAAGAGATCCTGCATATGGGTGAACATGAATCACGTACCGTTGTCGAATTTGAGGTCACACCGACATTGGGCATGCTCTCAGAAGCCGGTGCCCAATCGTCGATATTTTTAAAACTCACCGAAGAGAAAAAAGCGATCAATATTCCGGAACGCACGAACGGAATGCTTTTGAGTGTCAAGTCCAAATGGTATCAGCGAAGTGAAAAATGCCGTTTCGAAATAGAAAGCCACTATATCAGCAATCTGGACAACTTCTTCATGTTGAGTTTCAGTGTTTTGGATGAAGGAACGTTGATCGCCGATGGGCAGTTGTCTGTTGTATTGCAGAAAGAGGGGGAATCTCTATGAGCCAGACATACCTTTCCAACGGTCTTTACACGGTCTTGAGTCAGAGTGACAGCGCTGTCGAGATAGAGTTAAGTGACGCGTCGCATCCGGTTTTCAAAGCACACTTTGAGAACATGCCGCTGCTGCCGGGATTTCTTCAGGTTGATATTATTGCCGAGATACTGGGCAACGATATTGATGAGATCACCAGTGCCAAATTTGTTAACAAAGTACTGCCTGAAATGCGCCTGATCTATAGAATCGAACCGACCAAAAACGGTGTCCGGGTCAAACTTTACAGCAGTACGGATGCGCTTTGCGGTGATTTTAAACTAAAGTGGCATTGAGAAAATATCCGCCTCTCTAACAGGTAGCCCAAAGAGCGTTAAGAAGCTGTAGTCTTGCTGTTTTTACTGCTGGGGTCTTTTCCAAAAATCAAAAAAATTAAACCACTGCCACGGGTACTCGCGCACAACCTTTTCTAAAAAGGAAGCATACTGCTGTGCCAGATCCCGAATGATCATCTCTTTGGCTGTTTCGTCGGAGGTGATAACCTCTGAAAAGTGTACTTTGATCTTGTTGTCCCCGGTACGCACGATATCACAGCCCAGTATCGGTGCATTTCGCATTAGTGCAATTTCAAAACCACCGCTATGCAAGAGTGTCGGACGGTCTAAAAAATGCACTTCGACTGTTTTATTTGCCTCTTTGACCCGATCTACCATAATAACAACGATCTCATTGTTCTGCAGTGCTCTTGCAATGTCGAGCATCGCCTGCATGCCGTTTTTAAGACTGATGACATTGATACGTTTATTGTTATTTGTACTGTTTTCGATCTTATGCAGGCTGTCATCGATCGCTTCATCACCGATGATGTTGAGCCTGATGTCATAGACGTCAAACATCTTGAAGCTCTGTGCCCAGTTGCCATGATGCGAAAAGATCATAATCCCCCCGCTTTTCTGGAGCTGTTCAAAAGCCTGGAGGTTTATTTTATCGACTTTGACAGTGCTTTGCTCGGTTCCCTCTTTTGCAATAAAACGGTCGAAGATGTTGAGCGAAAAAGCAAAAACATGCCGAAAATAGGAGACAAAGGTGTTGGGAACACCGACAGCACGGTAGTAACTTGCAAGTTCAACCCGTTTTTGCTGTGAAATCAGCGTATAAAAGAGTGCGACTATGGCGACTACCGATTTTGCAGCCCGGTATCCAAAGAAGTTGTAAAGTGCAATGACAAATTTAATCCCCAGGGGACTGCCGCGATATTCAGACATCAGGTTCCTCAGTGTAAAATTGGCGCGGGTCCGTAGTGTGGCCCCGTGTGTAAAAGAGTAGTTAGTAGGGGTCGTTGCCCGTCATAGCTTTATACGTCGCATTGACGGCTTCGGTCGGTGAATTGACAAACATGTTTTTTTTGTCCCAGACGTAGCCGCTGAGTACCGAGACGATCTTGCGCTCGATCTTGTCGGCCCCCTGTGCTTTAGAAAACAAAATACCTTGCAGACGGCCGTCGTACCAGGCTTCGACATATTCTCTAAAGACATCCACACCGATCATCATATAGTCCTGGTACTCGACTTGCCAGTCGACATTCTCGCCTTTAAACTCTTTGATCGTCAGGTCGGCCGCTTTGGAACCGGACTCAAGTGCGAGTGTGACACCTGAAGAGAAAACCGGGTCCAAAAACTCTGTTGCATTACCGACCATGACAAAGTTGTCGCCAAACATTCTGCTGACGTTCGATGAATAGCCACCGATATAACCCACCTCATTGATCTTGTGCGCTGTCGCGTAGCGTACTTTAGCATGTGGATTTGTTGAAACGATATGGTCCCAAAATTCTGTTTGTGTCATGTTGAAGGATTTAAAATATTCATCCGGGCATACAATACCAACAGAAGTAACGGTCGGGCTGAGTGGAATATTCCAGATCCATGCGTCGTTGTCACCGACGACATAGACATAGATATAACCGTCGGTGCCGTCGGTCGGTCGGATGTCATTTTCAACGCGGCAGAAGATAGCGTTACGAAGTGCCATGCCTGACTGGGTGTCGAGGTTTAAAAGACGCGGAAGGACACGGCCGTAACCCGAAGCGTCGATCACTTTTTTGGCACGATAGGTCTCTTCACTCCCGTCTTTATGGTGTACGGTGACAATATTGTTGGCTTCGTCATAGGCAGTTACTTCGGACTCAATCGTCACATGTGCACCTGCTTTTTCAGCCTCTTGAAGAAGAAGGTTGTCAAAGGTTTCGCGGCGGACCTGGAAAGAGCTGTTATGTTTTTGACCCATGTTCTGCTCAAAATTGACGACTTTGATATCATTGGCATCATTCTCAAAGGCAACACCGCCCTTGTATTGAAAACCTGCATTTTCGATGACGTCAAGGACCCCTGCTTCTTCTAAAAGTTCATTACAGCGAGGGAGAAGTGACTCACCAATGACAAAGCGTGGAAACTTTACTTTTTCGACCAGCTCGACCTTGTAACCGGCTTTGACAAGTTTCAACGCGGCGATGGAACCGGCAGGACCGCCCCCAATAATAAATACATCACACTCAGTCATGAACATCCTTCATTTTTCGTAAAAAAATTATAGCAAATGAGATGTATATTATAACTTGATGTAAAACTGTACATAGCCCTAAGTTGTCGGTCCATGCGAATAAAGCCCTGTTCTGTTATAATTTTTAAACTATATAAGAGAGAATTTATTGTGAATAAAACCTGTATCGTTATTCCGGTGTATAACAATCCGACGACCATTGAAGAGGTTGTTTATGCCGCCTTGAAAACAAAAAGTACCGTCATCGTTGTCGATGACGGTTCAGAACCAGGGGTAATGTTGAATATTGATGAAGATGAGGCACTTCATCTCATTCGTCATACGGACAATAAAGGAAAAGGTGAAGCGATCTTAACAGGAGGGGAGAAGGCCAGAGAACTCGGCTTTGGCTCTTTTTTTGTGGTGGATGGCGACGGGCAGCATTTCCCGCATGAGATCACGAATTTCATCGGCAAAGACCTTGAACAGTGCATTGTCATCGGATGCCGGAGGTTTGCAGAGAATGTCCCGGGTTCTTCAAAGTTTGGACGCAAGTTCAGCAACTTCTGGATCTGGACGGAAACAGGGCTTCATCTCGATGATACGCAATCGGGATTTCGTTCTTATCCTGTACGTATCTTAGACCTGCCTATCGAAAAACGACGCTATGATTTTGAGATCGAAGTCCTGGTACGCTATGTCTGGAACGGAGGCTGTGTGGAGGAGGTAGAGATCGACGTCTACTACCCGAAACCCGAAGAACGTGTCAGCCATTTTGATGCCGTAAAAGACAACATTCGTCTGAGCAGACTGCACTCAAGGCTCTTCGTAAAAAACATGATGCGATTGATAGGGATAAAATAAGCTGTCTATAACCTGACTTTCTCGCGTTCGACTTCTTCTTTTTCAGTCGACATAGGGGGTTGTAGTGCTAAAATACAAAAAATACTTAAAGCTGTTATCGAAGAGATGCTCTTACAACAGTTTGACTGGGAAATATAGATGTCAATTAAAATCAATGCGCAACATGTCGAATACCAAGAATTATGTCATGCTGAGAGCGTAGAAGTCTCAACTGAAGCGGCTTTTCGTAAAAAAATAGAAGATTCACACGCATTCTTACTCGAAGAGATCTCAACAGGTAAACCGATTTACGGTGTAACAACAGGTTACGGCGAAGCCGGTACAAACTACTCTGCATTCGAGCAGGCTAAAGAACTGCAGAAAAATCTTTTTCGTTTTCATGGCTGTGGTGTCGGAGAGATGCTCTCGCATGAAGAGTGTAAACGTATTTTACTGATCCGTTTGACAAGCCTCTCTAAAGGGTACTCGGGTATTACGCCTCATCTGCTGGAACGTTTGGCTTACTTTTTTAACAACGATATCATCCCGGTCATTCCGTCTCAGGGTTCCGTAGGCGCCAGTGGTGACTTGACACCGCTTTCCTACATCGCTGCAGCAATCGTTGGGGAACGTGAGGTCTACTATAAAGGTGAGATCCGCAGCAGTGCCGAGGTCTATAAAGAGCTTGATATCGAACCGTATGAGCTGGAACCGAAAGAGGCTCTGGCGATTATGAACGGTACGGCATCGATGAGTGGTATCGCTATTGTCGCAATGCAGAAGTTTGAGAACTGGATGTATGCTTATGAGAGTTTTATTGCTGGTCTTTTTGAGATGATGCATGCTGATGGTACGCCGCTTCAGCCACTTGTCCATGAGGTGAAACCTTTCGCAGGTCAGATCCGTTGTGCGGCGCAGCTGGCTAAAAAACTTGAAGGCTCTGACATCGTTCAGGCGCAAGACGAACGTTATGAGAAATTCTTTACAGAAGACACACTCTGTATTCAGGATAAATACTCGATCCGTTGTACGCCACAGGTACTGGGAATTGTCTGGGATAACCTTGAAATGTCGAAAAAATGGGTTGAGACCGAATGTAATGCGGTCAACGACAACCCGATCATCGACGGTGAGTTCAAGAAGATCTACACTTCGGGCAACTTCTATGGCGGTTATGTCGCACATGCGATGGACACCTTGAAGATCTGTTCTGCCAACGCAGCGGACCTTCTTGACAAGCAGTTTTCTCTGTTGGTCGACCACAAGTTTAACCGCGGTATCGGTGAGAACCTCAAGATCTCCGACAAACCGCATCACCACGGCTTTAAAGCGATGCAGATCACACTGAGCTCACTCAGTGCGGACGTGATGATGAACATCATGCCGGCATCCGTCTTCTCCCGCCCTACAGAGTCCCTTAACCAGGATAAAGTCAGCATGGGAACGACAGCGGCATTGAACTTCAAGCGTACCCTTCCGGACCTGGACAACATGCTTGCGATCGCCTTTATGGGCCTTGCCCAAGCGGTTGATATTCGCGGGCATGAGGGTATTTCGCCGCAGCTGGAACGTGTCTATAAAAAGATCCGCAGTGTCATCCCGCCACTGGTAGAAGACCGCCGTATGGATATTGAGATCACTAAAGTGGTCGAGATGATCAACAATGGAGAACTTTCGTAATGAAAAAAGTCCTTGTAACGGGTGCTACCGGTGCCATAGGTGAAGCCTGTGTCCGTGCTTTTGCAGATGCCGGTTACTTTGTCTATATTCACTACCGTTCGCAGGAAGCCAAAGCACAGACTATTCTGGACGAGATCAAAAACGGTGCGATCGTCTATTGTGATGTTCGTGACGGCGAGAGCGTCAAAAGTGCCTTTGGCGAACTGGACCTTGATGTTCTGGTCAACAACTCCGGGATTACGAAAGACAATCTCTTTTTCTGGATGAAAGATGAGGAGTGGACTGATGTCATCGACACCAATCTAAACGGTATGTACCGGGTCACAAAAGCGGTGGTAGAGAAGATGATCTCCAAGAAAAACTGCGCCATTGTCAATGTCTCTTCGGTCTCAGGCATCGCCGGCAACCCCGGTCAGACCAACTACTCGACGACCAAAGGGGGCATCATCGCTTTTACCAAGGCCTTGGCGCTTGAACTGGGACGTTACAAGATCCGTGTCAACTGTGTTGCCCCGGGTCTGATTGAGTCGGAAATGACGCAGGACCTGCCATTGAAAGAGTTGAAAAAGGGGATTCCTCTCCGTCGTATCGGTCAGCCTGAAGATGTCTCGGAAGTGGTGCTTTTCCTGGCAGACAAAGCATCGTATATCACCGCTGAGACCATCAATATCAGCGGCGGAATGGTGCGTTAGGAGATGAAGATGCGTCGTGTTGTGATTACGGGTGTGGGTGTGCTTTCACCGCTTGGAAATGATATGCAGGAACTTCAAGAAGGTCTTGAATCGTCACGAAGCGGTGTCGTCCACGTAGAATCGTGGTCAGAGTACAAGGACTTTAATACACGTGTCTGCGGTCTTGTTAATTGGAATGATTATAAAGATATACCTCGTAAAAGCCGTCGTTCAATGGGACGTGTTGCGATCATGGCGGCTAAGACGATGCAAGATGCGGTTGCCGATGCCGGACTAAGTGAAGAGCAGATCTCCAACCCCCGTACCGGTATTTCGTTCGGTTCGACGATGGGTTCGGACGAGGCGCTCTTTGAGTCCATCGGTACGATCTACCAGGAGAAGACCTTCGTCGGTCAAAACTCCATGAGTTTTTTACAGTTTATGAGTCACACGGTCGCTGCCAACATCGCTGCGATGTTCAAGATCCGCGGGCGTAATATTCCGGCCTGCTCAGCCTGTACCTCTTCGTCTATGGCGATTGGTATCGGTTATGAGAGCATTAAGTACGGTATGAGCGACATGATGTTTGTCGGCGGTGCCGAAGAGGCGCACCCCTATAATGCAGGTATCTTCGAGATCATGGCAGCAACCTCGACACGCTATAACGACACGCCTGATCAGACGCCGCGCCCATTTGACACGGAACGCGACGGTCTTGTCACGGCAGAGGGTGCCGGCACCCTCGTTTTGGAAGAATACGAATCTGCTAAAGCCCGTGGCGCAAAGATCTATGGTGAGATCATCGGCTATGCGACCTCCTGCGATGGCGAACATATCACCACCCCTTCGTCCGAAGGAATGGAACAGGTGATGCGTTTGGCACTTGATGATGCGAAGATCACGCCGGAGCAGGTCGGTTATATCAATGCGCATGCGACATCGACACCCAAAGGCGACATTGCCGAGTCCCACGCGACGTATGCTGTTTTTGGTAACAAAACACCGATCAGCAGCACCAAAGGGTACATGGGGCACATCCTTGGCGGTTGCGGTGTCGTCGAGTCGATCATTGGACTTATCAGTCTTAAAACAGGGCTGTTACCGGCCAACAAAAACCTGGTCAAAGTCGACGAGACCTGCGCGCCGCTCGATTATCTGTTTGAGCACCGATACGGTAACCATGATATTGTCATGAATAACAATTTTGCATTTGGTGGGATCAACACCTCACTTATCTTTAAAAAAATAGAGGAATAATAATGACCGAAGAGTTGGTAAGAGAGACCCTTAAAGAAGTTCTAATCGAAGAGTTTGAAGTCGAAGAAGATGAGATCGTAGCCGGTGCAAACTTTTTTGAAGATCTCGACATGGACAGTCTGGATGCGATCGACCTGATCGTGATGATGGATAAAAAGCTGAACATCGATCTAAAAGCTGAAGATGCACAGAAAATTCGTACTATTGACGAGTTTGTAACCCTTATTATGACGAGAGGATAATACCTCGATGCTATTGACACTGCTCTATGTTCTTTTCATAGTAGTGGGTCTGCGTTTTTTTGAACCCCATGTTGTGGGTATTGCACTTTTTTCGTTTGCTGCACCCTGGACGCTGTACGAACTTTTCAAAAACCGTTTTACGAATGTCCTGGTTCCCCTGGCCGCTACGGTCGTCGGTTTTCTAGTCTGGTTTTTGGATTCTGTATTGGTCTTCAAGGTTTTGCCAGTTCTGATCACCTCACTCTTTTTTGCCAAGTTTGCCGAGGCGGTGATCTTTAAGAGACCCTTTTTGGGTAAAATGGTTCAGAAGACGCCCAAGGTCGTCTGGAGCGAAGAGAAACTGGCTTTTATTGACAGCTCGCATCTGTATTGGCTGCTCATCACCACGATCAACCTTCTCTTGCAGACAGCGGTTTTGTTTGCTTCGATGAAGATCTGGGCACTCTACACGACGGTGGGATGGTACCTTCTTTTTGGCGGTGCCCTGGGGCTGCAGATATTATACGGAAAGGTTCGCGGTGTTAAATAAACTTCTCAGTGTTTACATTTATGGACTTTTCATTTTTTTGATGCTGCTGGCACTTGTTATTGCAGGTACTTTCACCCTGCCGGTATGGCTCCTTGGCGGTGACCCCCGCTGGTCATTTCAGGTCGTGGTCCGTTTTTTCTGGCGTATTTTTTTAAAGTACACCCCGGTTATCGGCCATGTGACTATTCAAAACCCTGAAAACCTGAACACGTTACAGCCGGCTATTTATGTCTCCTCCCATCAATCTTCCATCGATTTTGTCCTTCTGGGGAGTATTATTCAGAACTTTGCAACGATCTCGAACCACCCCATCAGTGATTTGGCGATCTTTATGAGATTACCGCGTCTCGTCGGTGTCTATTATATGGAAAAAAACAATCCGAGTGCGGCGATTACAGTTTTCAACAGACTCTCGAAAGCCTTGCAGAACAACATTAATGTCTTTATCTTCCCGGAGGGAACCCGGAACTATTCGGAGAGTTTGTTACCGTTTCAGAAAGGGGCGTTTCGACTTTCCGTCGATAACCAGGTCCCGATTATTCCTGTCATTATCGACGGCACAGGCAAGATCGTGACCAAAGGTTCGAACGTTGCCAAGACCCATGACCTTACCGACATCACGGTCACCTTTCTTGACCCGGTCTACCCGGAAAAAGAGGAGAGTGTCCGCGGCCTGATGAACCGTGTCAAAACAGTGATGCAGGCGGAAGTCACAAGGAATTTTTCATGAAAATAGCAGCGCTGCTTTTGTTGGCTTTTTTGACACTGACTGCCGGCGGCTACGATTTTAAAGAGACGCGCTACGTCTACAGCATCGACAAGACCCTGCAGATGCAGGGCAGGATAGCGTTTGACGACAAAGGGATGCAGATCGACTACACTGAGCCTGATGTTCGCACGATAATCTATGACGGCCTCTCCATGGAGGTGATCGACCGTGAGGGAAAGGTCCTTCAGCACGTTGACTTGAATGAACAGCCGATGATGAAGGTCTACATGGATTTCATCTACAAGCTCTATCGCAGCGATTATGCCGCCTTGCGGGAAAACTTTACGATAAACGAGAGCATTACCGTGGTCATGCTGACCCCGATCGCCCCGGTAGACAAGGTAATCAAGTCGGTTGTCGTTCGCCGTAACGCCAAAGGATTGGAAGAGATTATGACAAAGATGAGTAACGGCGATGAAATTACGCTCCATATTGCCCAATAGGCTTTACCTCCTTATCTACATGAGCGTCATGCTCATTGCAGGGCTTCTCTTTTCGCCCTCGCATTTCAGTACCAATATGCTCTCCATCTTTCCGCAAAACAGTTACACTAAACAGCTTGAAGACGCTTCAAAACTGCAGACACTCAACCGTCTACTTGTTATCTCAAAGGGAAGTGACACCGTCTCCAAAGAACGTTTGGAGACGATAGCGGCTGAGCTACGGGCTATAGACGGCATCGATGAACTCTTCTTCAAAGTCGAGGGTATCCACTCCCCGACTGCGGCGTATTTGCGTAAACACTACGCTGAGCGTCTTGACCTGAACAACTCAAGAACCTCGCCTGCCTACATCGAGACAAGGCTGAAGAACCTCTATAACGAGATGCAGCTCTCTTTTCTCTTCAGCGGTCTCAACACCTCTGACCCGCTGGAACTCTTCGGCGACCCGATGCAGCGCAAACGTGCGCAAAGTAAAGATGGCATAGCTCTTTTTAACGGCGAAGACTATATGCTGAGTGCGACATTGACCGTCGGGGTTGCCGATGTAGAGGGCTCGCAAAAGCTCTACGACGATGTTCATGCCGTCACAGATGGGTACGATGAGGATGTGACGGTATTTGCACCGCACTTTTTTACCGCGGAGAACTCGGCAAAGATCAAACGCGAGGTCAACCTGATTATAACCGCAACAATGCTCCTACTCTTGCTTTTTTATGCCTTTAGCCTGCGCGATTTCAAAGTACTGCTGCTGACTTCGATCGCTCTGGGCTCCTCGCTTTTCGTCGGTCTTACAGCGGTCACGTTTCTCTTTCCTGAGGTCTCGGTCTTTACGCTTGCCTTTGGTTCCGGTATTGCGATGATGGCTGTGGATTACTTCTTTCACTACTACTTTCACGGCTATTACACAGGCAAAGAGAAGAGTCGCAGAAAGGTCTTTTATGCCTTTTTGACAACGGTGAGCGGTTTCGGGATCCTCTCCTTTGCAGAATTTCCCCTGATCCAGCAGCTGGCACTGTTTGGGATCACTGCTTTGGCTTTTTCCTACTTTCAGTTCAGCTTTTTGTTTGCCTCCTGGCAGTTTGAACCCAAAGCCAAACGACTTCGGCTTCGGGCCCTCTCAAAAGGGTTCGTCGGTTCTAAGATCGTGTTGGCTCTCTCCCTTCTGCTGCTTGCAGTTGCTTTTTCACAACTGCGTTTCAGCGGTGACCTTCGCCAGCTTGACTATCAAAATGCGAAACTTCTCGCCCTGCAGGAGAAGCTTAAAACAGGTGGTTCCGATGAACGTGCGGTGTTGGTCTATGGGCACTCTATAGATGATCTCTTGCATAAGATGGAAACCGTTCAGAAAGAGAACGCTTCGTTTCGTTCTTTGGCGATGCTAAACAGGTCCAAAGAGGGTTTTGATGCGTATGCCCAAAATATCAAAGCGATCGATTTATCGAATTTGCGTGAGGTCTTGGAAAGCCAAGCGACCAAGATCGGTTTTCGCAGCGGCACCTTCAGCAACGCTTACACGTTTACAGAGAACATGGCCTACACTCAACCGGACCTGGCCGTTGCCAAAGCATTAGGCTTTGAGACCGTACAACTTGATGAGGGACGGTGGATGAGTCTGGCCTTTGTCGATGCAAAAGAAGCCGATGCTCTTACTTATGATGACAACCTGGTGCTGTTGGAAACTTCGACGCTGCTGAAAAAAGGGGTGGAAGATGTGTTGGACCAGCTGGTCGTCATCGCGGCACTGACCTTTGGACTCATTACGCTTCTGCTCGTCGTTTTGTTGAAACAGCGTGCCCTGGTGGCCATGAACTATGTCCTCTTTCCGCTTGGCGTCATCGCTGTGACACTGGCACTGCTCGGTTCATTCTCGGTGATGCATCTTTTTGCACTCATCATCGTCATGGTCGCGGCCATCGACTACGGCATCTACATGAGCGATGTGCAGGAGGAGACGGATGAAGCGATCTACTACGCCATGCTGACAACCTTCGCGGGATTCGGCATCTTCGTTTTCAGCCATATCGGCGCACTGCACCACATCGGTCTGGTCATAGCACTCGGTATCGCTTCGACGTTTATCTTGCAGTCGCTGCAGAAACGTACTATTTTTTAATCTTAGAACCAAGAAGATATGGGATGGTGTTGTCAATGAATTCGTCTATCACATAGAGTTAAAAGGCAGTAAATTCGTTAGAAATAGAGTTTGTTGTAGTTTATGTATAAGTTTCCCATCATAGCGATGGGAATGCAGTAAGGTATGTTTACTTATGGAGCTGTACAGAGTGATGCTGGCAGTACCGACTTTGTATTCTCAATTATAGTAATATCAAATTCACCTATAGCGGAACTTGTACCTGTTAGTGTTTCATTTTTTGTAATAAATCCGTCATTGTCAGTAATCGTTCCTGTGGTGCTTATAGGTGATGTGATTGTGGTTGTCAGTGTATTCGTATCTATATCGATCGTGTATGTGCCGTATGCGACGGTACCGTCTTGATAGAGTTCTTTGTATTTATGTTCTGAACAATAATAAGCTTTTATTCCATAGCTATTCTGTGC
>JBFEJN010000031.1:0-29592 GCA_041553195.1 Sulfurimonadaceae bacterium | reverse complement strand
TCGACATAGGCATAATCGTAGTCATTATACACATCGATATAGATCTTCGTGCCGCGTTGCAGGTACGGGGTCTCAAAATAGAGACTGCTCTCCTGCCAATAATCATAAGAGTAGGCCACTTCAAAATCATGCACCACCCAGCCATAATCGCCGTTAATGTACAAACTCTCTGTTTCCGGCGTTACATTATACGTGACGTCGCAACCTGTCAACACAAACGCTGCCAGTAGGGAAAAGATAAATGATTTCATGATTGTCTCCTTAGCGCATCTCTAAAAACTATGGATGCTCTTATTGTTTGAAAACAATAACGCAGAAACGTGGAGAGAATGTGGAGTCTTGCTGAAGGCGGTTTTTCGTAATAGGTCTCTAATACCTAATCTCAAATTCACCGTTGAAATATTCGTCTATGGCATGTTCTTCGATCGAAGAGACGCTGCTGGCCGGTGAGCCGATGTGCAGGATCTTTTTAAAGCGTTCAAGCTCTTCTTCGCTACAACTTACAGCCGCTTCGACACGGCCGTCTTCGAGGTTTTTAACATAACCGCTGTACCCTGAGAGTTGCGCATTTTTTGCCACATTGGCACGATAATAGACGCCTTGCACGCGTCCCGAAACAAAAAATCTGTAACTCTGCATCAGAACTTATATTGTGCGCCGACGTACAACATTCCGTTGATGTTCATGAGCAGTGTTGATGTGTCTTGTCCATTGTCGTCCGCGGTGTACGAAAAATCCATGGCCAGTTCATCAATATAAGCAACCCTGAAGCCAAAGCCGGACAGTGTTGCCGGTGCGTATTCCAAACCGAGACCGAACCGCATCGACACCTCGTCATCGATGCCTATGGCATCAGTTGCGCGTGAACCGTTGATCATCAAGTACCCCAGTCCGATCTGACCAAAAGGGCGCAGACCGTTGGAAAAGGTATAACCGGCATTCGCATAAACCGACACGGACTTTGGATCGCTCGAAAACGTCACTGTTCCGGTCGTGTAGGCTTTTTGCAGCGTGTCCGAGAACGAGCCGTAATCCGTATAAGCGGCTTCTACGGCGATGATCTTGTTGAACTGATAGCCGCCATAAACGATATAACCGGCACTTGAATCACTTAACTCATCGCTTTTATAGGTGGTCGTGTCATCCTGATAATATCCCTGACCCAAGAGCGACAGACTATAGGTGACACCGCCGCCAAGTCCAACATAAAAGCCGTCTACATCCGAAGTTGTTTTGACCTCAGTTGTTTTAACCTCATCGGCATAAAGTGTACCAAACAGCAAACTGCTTCCCAACCACATCAATGTCAATGCATTTTTCATTGCTTCTCCTTGTTTAAGAGCACCTCTAAACACCATAGCCAATCTCAGAGGGAAGAAAGAGAGATACTCTTGTGTTAATACGATTATTATACACTGTTGCATGCAAAAAAACTACAAAATCTTAGGCATCGACCTTGGCGGCTGCATGAGCGGAAATTCGGCTTATATCTATGCCGACGTAAGTGATGGTAACGTCGAAGTCATTGAAGCCTTTAAAGAGCCAAAACATAAAGACCATATCGCCTGCCAAGAGTATATTATCGATATATTCGAACGCTATGATGTTGATGCGATCGCTATCGATGCGCCTCTGAGTCTGCCCGCACCGCTTTTACACCCGAAAAAAGCAATGCCCCTTAGAGAAGGAACAGGCGAGATCATCAACCCCTACCTCTTTCGTTTTACGGACTATTTTCTCTACCGGCAGTTTGGGCTTCGTCCCATACCACCTGCCGGTGACCGCATCGGCAGACTGACCGCCAGAGCAGTCGCGCTTTTACACCATTTTGACTATCAGTTTCCGTACATTACGCTCAAAGGCAGGCAGCTCCCCGTCTACGAGGTCTATCCTAAACAGATTGCCCAACACCTTGGTATCGACAATTATAAAAAAGAAGCTCAGCGGGTATTGCAGCACTTTGGGCAGACCATGGATCTCGACGAACACCTCATCGACGCTCTTTTATGCACCTATGCCGGTGCCAAGATCCTGGCGGGAGAGACGATTGGGATCATTGAAGAAGCCAAAGGTGAGGGCTGGTGTTTCCCGGTTGTTTAACGATGAAATTTTCTTTTTTTAGCTACTATAAATACACCATAACAAGGACGACTATGCATAAAATGTTTCTACTTCCCCTCCTCTTTTCCCTCTCTCTGAGTGCCGTAGAGATCGGTCAACCACTCCCGGGCATTACACTGGACAACGATAAAGGCGGACGTGTTACAGGTGAAGCATGGTCCAGTTCGGAACTCCAGGGCAAGGTCCACCTGCTGTTTTACGTCGACCCTGACGAGAAAGATCTTAACAATGCACTCAGCGATGCCGTCAAAGCGGCTGAGCTCGACCGTTCCCGGTACGCTTCTGTCGCCATCATTAACATGGCCGCAACCTGGAAACCGAATTTCGCGATCAATGCTGCACTGAAATCGAAACAGGAGAAGTTCCCGCATACTGTCTATGTCAAAGATATGGACAAGTATATTGTCAATGCCTGGGACGTTGCTGACGACAACTCCGACATCCTCGTTGTGGACAAAACCGGCAAGGTTCTCTTTTATCATGCCGGCAAAGTCGAAGGCGAGCAGATCAATGACGTCATCGCACTGATCAAGGAGAACATGTGAACCAAAATCTCTGGAGTATCAGCGTCCAAGACTTCTTTACCCAAAAGATGATCACCTATGCATTCGCCCCTTTTCTCTTTACGATCGTCGTCCTGTATGCCCTCTTCTTCTCGGCAGCCGATGCGGGACTGGACAGTTTAAAAGAGAGTTATATACAGATCGAATCCACACAAACGAGCCAGGAGAACGGCATTTCCCACACCGAGAACACCAATATGGTCTACAGCGGCGGCAGTGCGATCATGGAGTTTTTGATGCAGTACTCCCTGACCTCCTGGCTGGTCAGTTTCTTTATCTTTACCGTCGGCGGCATGTTTATGTTCGTTGTTGCCATCTTTACCGCCATCCTGGTCATCGGTTTCTTAACGCCGGCGATTATGAGAGAGTTACAGATGCGGCATTATCCAGAAGTGCCTATGGAAGGCCACGGCAACGCTCTAACGACCCTTTTTCACTCCCTTAAATATATTGCGATCACCTTTCTACTGCTCATCGTTCTGATACCCTTTTATTTCATACCGCTTGTCAACATCGTTGCCATCAACTTTCCGTTTTACTACCTGTTTCACAAGTTCTATATGCTTGATGTCGGCACGACGGCAATGACCAAAGAACAGTATCAACAGATGATGTTCTTTAACGGAAACAAGGTCCGCTTGAATACCCTCATACTCTACCTCATCGCCATGATCCCCTTCGCGGCGCTGGTCACCCCTGTCTTTAATGTCATCGTTCTGTCTCATACCGTATTTCGCAACAAACAGGCCCAACTCGACGCACCTCTGCAAGGCTGATCTCTACAAGGTGCCTATATATGTCCCCCTTTTTCTATGAAAGTGGGGCTGTAAACTCCACAATTTATGAAACATCATACAGACGCGCTACAATGTCGAAAATTTTTCTCATGTATTGACGTTATGGGATATTGGGGTTGTGATGCTGAGCAGAGTCGACAGAGGCGTTCTTTTTATGTTAATAAGCGCGCTCATCTCGGCACTCAACGGTGCCATCGCCAAAGTACTTAGTGAGGATATCTCGGCACTGGAGATCGTCTTTTTCAGAAACCTTCTGGGTGTCCTTTTCATACTCGTAATGCTCAAACACACCCCGACAAAACTGCCCGGCGGCCAACTGCACCTTCTTGCCTTGCGGGGGTTTTTGGGCTTTAGTGCCATGATCCTCTTTTTTTACACCATCACGACGATTCCGCTGGGCGTCGCCATTACACTCAACAAGACCTCACCTCTCTTCGTCTCTGTTCTGGCTTTTTTCCTGCTTCAGGAGCATCTCAATAGAAAAGGGATCATCGCACTGCTAATCGGTTTTTTCGGGGTCGTACTCATTACAAAACCGACCGGCTTGAGCTTAAGCTATGAACACTTCTTAGGTATTTTAGGCGGTTTTTTTGCAGCAGCAGCCTATACGACGATTAAAAAGATCAAACATATTTACGATGCAAGGGTCATTGTCCTCTCGTTTATGACGACAGGTGCCATGCTACCGCTGCTGTTATTTATCATCGCGCCCTACATCAACGCACCTGAAGCACTCTCATTTCTATTTGTAAATTTCATTATGCCTGAGAGCTATAAGGTTTGGGGGTTTATCTTGGCAATGGGCGTCATCTCCACCCTCTCGCAGTGGCTTTTGACCAAGGCATACAGCCTCTCCAAAGCAGGCATCATCGGTGTCGTCAGTTACACCAACATTCCCTTTGCGATCGGTTTTGGCTATATGCTCGGTGACGTCTTCCCTGACTTCTGGACCTTTTGCGGTATCGGCCTGATCGTTCTGGGCGGATTACTCGTCAAAAAGGGCTAAACGACCTTTACAAGTCGCTTCGCTTCTGCGAGGAACAGATCCAGCTTCTCTTGCGGTGCCTCTAAACACATGACCTCACCGACCGTGTCAAACTCTTTTTCCGTTACCCTGATACCGAGGTTTTCGAGCATATACCCCACTTTCCCGATATCCGTGTAGGCACACGAGACCCTTAGTACTTCCTCTTTTTCGTACGGCAGCATCTTGGCCTTCTCGATGACCATATTGGTCGCGTCTGAATAGGCCCGGACCAGACCGCCCGTTCCCAGTTTGGTACCGCCAAAATATCGCACCGTTACCACGGCGACATTGATCAGGTCGTTACCCTGCAAGACTGCCAAAGTCGGTTTGCCCGAAGTTCCTTTAGGCTCACCATCATCGCTGCTGCCTTCAACGACCTGATCAAATTCGTTGATATAGCGGAAGGCGGTTACAAAATGACGTGCCTTTGGGTGTTCGGCTTTTAATGCGGCAAGTACTTCATTGTACAAAGGGTAAGGCATGAGGTGGGCAATAAATTTCGACTGCTTTTCAACAAGCATCTCATAAGTATGATCGGTAACGGTAAACATAATCGCAGTGTAATCAAATGTAGGTTAGAAAGGACTGTTTGCCCATACTAAGAGAGGAGACTAGTTATAAACATTAATAATACGTTTAGATGCAGCGTTATACAATGAAAACAGTGTAAAAAGAGGAGTCTATTATGGTATTTTCTTCCAAAACAATCCGTTTTTTTCTTTTCTCTACCGCTGCCGTATTACTGCTTGGCGGCTGTAGTCCCGTCGGTGAAGAAGACAGTGCCGGCAGTGTCAGTACCAGTACCAGCAGCAGTGAAATCGGAAATGGTTTTACTGTTAAGTTTGACGGTACTTTTTCCCATACAGCCAGTGTCGTTATCGGGCAAACCGACTTTATAAGTTATACCGAAGGCACGACAGCCAGTACTCTATCTTACCCGTTTGGCAATCCCACCGTCGTCGATGGTATGCTCTACCTCCCTGACACCCTTAACAACCGGCTGGTCGGACACAATACGGTTCCCACTAATTACCCAAATTCAGCTGACTTTGCGATAGGACAGGAAACCCTCCTAGATGCCTTGGCTGGGGCCAGCGCCTTTGAGAACTACGGTATGCAGACAGTAACGGTGGCAAACGGCAAATTGTTTGTTACCGACTGGGGGAATAACCGGGTCCTGATCTACAACCAACGCCCCATCTCCGGACCGGGAGAGGCGGATATCGTGGTCGGGCAAACAGCCTTTGACTTAAGCGGTTCAGATACACAGAACAACCGTCTTGATTCACCCGAATCGCTCTATGTTACCGGCAGCAAACTCATTGTTGCCGACAGCCTCAACAATAGGGTCCTCATCTGGAACACTATACCGACGACAAACGGTGCTGCAGCCGATATTGTTCTTGGTCATAGTGATTTTACGACGAAGTTCACTTCCGAAGTCAACGCCAGTACCTTCAACTACCCAACAGCGGTCTGGAGTGACGGTACACGTCTGCTTGTGCTTGATGCCGGAAACAACCGGGTCATGCTGTGGAGCACCTTTCCAACCTACTCCAACCAAGCGGCAACACTCGTACTTGGACAAAGTACCTTTTTTGAAAATCTTCCCAACCAGGGTAATGGGGACACGCCTTCGCAAACCTCACTCAGTTTCTCGGGACAGGGCGGCGGGCTCTACTCTAACGGTACCCAGATCTTTGTCGCTGACAGCGGCAACAACCGTATTATGGTATGGGATACCTTTCCAATCACCAACGGTGCTCCTGCTTCCAGCCTGATCGGCCAGGATGATTTTAATCTTCTTCATCAAGTTATCACTCCGTCAAATAAAACTTTTTCAAACCCAACCGGTGTTTACCAGTTTTACAACAAGCTCATCGTCACCGACACCAACAACAACCGCTACCTCATCTTTAATAGCTTCTAAACCTCTTTGTTCATCGTCTCATATTCTGGTGAGGCATGAACAATGCTCTTTATCGCGCGCTTGACCCACTGCTTCAGCTTACCATCTTATCCATTACCAACTCTCTCTACTGTCCGTTATGAACAGCCTATAAAGCCTATATAACAACACAAGGAGTGGTCTACCTCTACGAGGGCATCGCATGACCTTTTATGGATATGTCAGTAAACAATGACAGATACTGTTTACGTATGAACAATAATAATCGGATCTATGTGTACATACTTAAGCAGATGATCTATTGGCATATTAGTTAAGGAAGAATGGAAGCGTGATAAAAGTAAATTAAGAAGAAGTTAGCGGGGATTCCCCGCTAAGTAGATAGCTGGTTTACGGACAAAGTAGACCGTTGTTATAGCTATCAAGGGTTCCAGCTAGAGAGTTTGCAGTCTCACGCTGTGTACTTGCAGGCTCTTTTCTCGCTTTCTTCGGAGTCAAGTATTCACCTGTACCATCGAAACCGATCTCAATCAAAAGTGCATTAGCTGCCGTAATAGCATCTGTTGTAGCAGTACACTGTTGTGCACCTGCAGCATAATTGGCTTCGGCAGCTACTAACTGCGCCGCCATACCGTACGCTGCATCACTTGCACGTTTCTTATGATTGCCACCCAGATCGCTCTTGTTGAGTATCACCACGGCATCCTCACATGAATCCAGTGTCAACGAACCGATCGTTAGCGGAAGAACATCATCGATAAGATAGAAGCCTTCAGCCGCGCCGCCTTTTTCAGCTGCTTTTACAGCCTGTTGACCACCGGAACATGTACTCCAGTTTTTCCAGTAACCGATCGTTCTCGGTTCACCGCCTGGAGTAGGAGGAGGTGTGTTCTCAACCGTGTAAGCGACTGTTTGGCCAGCGGTCACATTGAAGTCGATACATCGATTTTCATTCGAAGAATCTGTACCGGCATAAGGGTTGTAAGGAATCACACCCGTACCGTTCAATGTCCAGGTTGTCGCCCAGGCAACAGGGACCGCTGTCTCACAGAGAGTATAGGTCTCACCCGGAACCAGCTTAGCCCCATTGAAGTTCAAAGGATTCGGCGGTGTTACACCGCTGACAGTCCCGACTTCAGGTCCGCTCAACGTAAAGGTCCAATCATGGGTAGGCGCACCGCCATTCTCAGTTTTGGTCACTTCGACCATACCGCGTTCACGGTTTGTATAGGTACACGTTACCGTTTCACCCGCCTGAAGATTGATCGTTGCGGTAGCACCGTCAATATCAATTCTTTCCATGTTAGGATTATCAGTGTCTGACTGTACACACTCCACGTTGACAAGGTCAAATGCAGGTGTCGGATCGTTTTCTGTTATCGTATATGTATTTGGGATCAGACCGTTATAGGCTTGTGCCCAACCATCTCTCAATGTCAACGGCGTACCGTTCATGTCTTGAGCGAACGTAAAGTCGACAAGCGAACCGCTTGGATCCGTTACTTTGGAAACAATGATTTTGGCATACTTGGTATTCGTGTACATACACTCATACGTTCGGTTTACATCTGCCGGATAATCAACGCTAAAGTCACAACCTGCGCCTCTTGCTGACTGATACCAGCCCGTTTTTATTGTCTCTTTGATGGTGTAGTTACCTTCATCAAGATAATCGCCAGGAATGGTAAATTCATCAGAGCCTGCACCGGCAGTTGTAAGTAACGTCGACACAAAGATCTCATTACCGCCGACAACTTTATACAGAGTCATATTCCAATCCCCGTCAGTGTTTTGGCCATCTATGGTTACCGGATTGGTTACTTTTGCAACACGTACATGTTGATCAACAGCCAGACTATTGTCAAAGACAACCGATGTCGAACAGGTAGGAAGCGTAAGGTCTATATTTTCTTTTGTTGCACCACCATCTGGGGTAAAACCAGGCGTACTATGTTCTACTACAGAGTAGATGCCCGGTGCCAGACCTGAAACGACAATGTCTTTCGAAGTATTATCACCGGCAGCAAAGGTCACATTCACATCTTCTGAATAGCCCTCTTTGGAAACCGTAAACGTAAACGTCACCTCTTCCTCGCCTTGTAAGATGTCCGGTATGGTTTTCGTAATCGTCAACTTAACGGTTGCATCAGCACTAAGACCGATCGCCAAAGGTCCGTAATCACGTTCAAGACCATCCGCTCCATTCAGATAAGCATGGTCTTGCACTTTATCGTTCGGACCGCTCACTGCAGGCCCATCTAACGAGATCGTCTTGTTAAACGTAATCGAACCACTGCCGCTTTGTGTTGTTGATGTCCAATTAACATCACCTTGTGTTACTGTATCTGCCACATAAGGAGCATCGAATGAACCACTCGCTGGTGCCGCAACAGAATAACTGAATATACTACCTAAGGAGGTTATCCATTCGTGGTCTGTGATCACAGCAGTCGGATTGGTGTTTTCACCTGAAGATTCTACCGCAGCAGATGCCTCAGCATATTTTGTATAGACCGGCCCTTGCGCTAAGATAACAGGGTCATAGTAGATGTTGTAGGTAAGAACAGCTTTGTCGTTAAGATTCACGGCTTGTGCTGTAGTCAATTCATACGTATTCCTACAAATTTCACCTGCATACCCCGCCACCAATATATGGTCTCCACATGTTGATGTCTGAGGATCAGGCAGGACACTCAAGGCTGTCGTGCCACTGTAAATGGTATCAGCGACAGAAACATTAAGATCACGTTTCGCTGTATTACTGCCTGAAATGATCGTTGTGACATTGACCGTACCAGAAGGCGTCAATGGTCCTCTTTCCCATGCAACCGTAATGCTTACCGGTTTTGACAATACAGCATCGGGTGCACAGGTATCGCCAAAATCAACAGAACTGTTTGGTGTGGACTTGGTGATTGTCCAATCATATCCACCGCCTTGAAGTGCCTGCATGTTTTTTGCAAAGTCTTGTGACAAAACATCCGGAAGCTGAACACGTTTTTCACCTATACCGCCGGAATCCAGGTTTTCATTCCAGAGGTTCGATTGAAGCGATGAGCCCGGGTAGAGATGAGAGCCCAAGGCAAGTCGGGCATTATAGTGTGCCACACATCGTGCACCGGCAGGTAAGCCGACAACATTGACTTGACGATAGATCGTGGTAAAAACACCACCGGCACCTTCATTGTCTGGTGTGATCAGCAACGCCTGAGTACTCTGTGATTGAATATCGAAACAGGCTTGATCCGATAGATCTGGATCAAGTACCAAAACTGTGATGTCATCCCATCCGCGAAGGTCGCCGCCTTCACTCTGAAGAAAGTCACCACCGACAGTGAACGTAAAGGTCTCAGGGACTGAACTTTTATTTTCGACCGTAACTCTGTGCGGTACGTAGTCCAGTTCTGCCCAACCTTTTAGATTACCCGTTGTATATGCGCTGTCGTCACAAATATACGTGGGCACCATACTACCATCGCCGGCTTGCAGCGTGACTTGATGATAGTTCATTGTGTCACTCGCGCGACACCCTTCTAGCGTAAAGCCTACATTAGCTTCCAATGCTGTCCCGCTGATGAGCATTGCAGCGATGAAAGCTGTTCCTTTTAACCAGTTGATCAACGAAGACCACCAGTTTCTCTGTACTATGATTTCCATAGAATATCCTTTGCAGTTTAAACTATATTTTGGAAAAGAGACAGGCCTTTATTTGAGTGGGCGGGAATCTTTTCAACGTAATGTTGACGAGATCTTACGAAGCATTTCAACCAGAAGAAGTACTTCGTAGTCTTATTTTTATTATACGAACAATATAATTTAATGTAATTTAAAAAAACGAATTAGTTCTTCTTTAAATATAATAATTTTTTATATAAAATTAGATTTTACTTGCTTATGAAAATCATTATTTTCTATTTATTGTGCTAGAATCCGAATCAAAAAAAGAGAGGCCATGAAGGAAGAGCGGAAAGGAGAGATCTTCATGCTGATGCTGACAGTGATCGAGAGCTGGTTTCCGATCTTGTCACTCTTTAGCATGGCCCTTATCGGAGCGATGTACAGTTTTGCGCTCTCTATCTGTATTGCTACGGTTCTGTTTTTACTTCTGGTTGTCTACAAGAAAAAAGTGCCTGAACTCTTTCAGAAAGATGCCCGCAAAGACCTGCTGCTGACCACCTTTTTTATCAACCTCCTCTTTGTACTCGTCTTTCTCGGTCTGCAATACACAACAGCAGGCAATATGGCGGTCATCATCTTTTTACAACTGCTCTTCGCCTATCTTTACTTCAATATCTTTGGCAATGACACGCTCAGTCTGATGCACACGGCCGGTGCTGTTGTGATGGGCATGGGCGCCTTGACCATATTGGTCCCTGATAACCTCAGCTTTAACAAGGGCGACCTGATTATCCTCATCGCAGCAGCCATTGCCCCCTTTGCCAACCTGTACCAAAAACGGGCACGCAGCTATGTCAGTTCGGAGAGTATCCTCGCCTTTAGAAATATTGTCGCATTGCCTGTCTTGCTGCTCATAGCGTATCTCTCAGAACCTTTGCCGACAACAGAGAACCTGCTCAAAGCCCTGCCCTATATTCTGGCCATAGGCGTGCTGGTATTTGGGCTTTCAAAAGTCCTTTGGATCGAAGCGCTGCACCGTATTTCAATTACGAAGATCAGCGCCATGCTCGCCTTGAGTCCACTCTTTACGCTGCTGTTCGCCTATTTCGCGCTAAACGAAGTCCCCGGTCTGCGTCAACTTTTGGGAATGATCCCGATTTTGATCGGCGGTTACCTTATTACCAGACCCGAGAAGAAGAGCGATGTATAGAACTGTTCACCAGAGACTATTCGACTGGTACCAGGAGAATGGCCGACACGACCTTCCATGGCGTCAAAGCAGTGATGCCTATACCATCTGGGTCAGTGAGATCATGCTGCAGCAGACACAGGTCAAAACCGTAATGGAGCGCTTTTATTTTCCTTTTTTGGAACGCTTCCCGACACTTCAGGACCTTGCCGAAGCACACGAAGACGATGTCATCAAACAGTGGGAAGGCCTGGGCTACTACACCCGTGCGCGCAACCTCCACAAAACGGCGCAGATCTGCAAAACCAAACTGCCGCAGAGTGTCACGGAGCTGGTCGCCCTGCCCGGTATCGGTCAAAGTACCGCCCATGCTGTCGCTGCCTTTGCCTACAAAACCCCTGTCCCCATCATGGATGCGAACGTCAAACGCATCCTTTACCGCGTCTTCGGTGTAAAAACGGCCAATGACAAAAACTTATGGGAACTTGCCTACCGTCTTTTCGACGAAGAGCACCCCTTTGAGTACAACCAGGCGATGATGGATGTGGGTGCCACGATCTGTCAGGCGAAACAGACCGATTGCCATGCTTGTCCATTCGCTGAAGTGTGCAAAGCAAAAGAGAGTGACCCGCTGCTTTATCCGGAAAAGAAAGTCAAAAAGAAGGTGCCGGTCAGACAGAGGCACATCGTCATCCACGAGCATCAAAACCGTTATGCCATGCGCCAACGCGAGACACGCTTTTTACATGGTCTCTGGGGATTCATGGAACACGATGACGTTCAGCAGGCGCAGTTACTCGGCGAGATCAAACACCAGTATTCACACTTTCATCTTCATGCCAAGGTCTACCATTCCGCCACTCTGGTCGACGAAGAGGTCGAATGGTTTACTCCGGAACAAATTAGAGAGCTCGCCCTCAGCGGTGCTGACCATAAAGCTTTTGCTCTCTTAAAAAAGCTGCTGTATAATCCCTCTACTCTCACTGACCAAAAAGGAAATCTATGAGCATCGTCCTCATCTCAATTCTAACGATTCTACTGCTCTCTCGTGTACTGCAGCGACAGTTCTCCGTTCCTCTGCCTATCGGAATCATGTCCCTGACCTTGCTTGTCTATTCTTTGATGCCGGAGCTCATCAACCTCTCCGCCAATGAACGGTTCGATGAGATCTTATTACTGCTTCTGCCGCTGATCTTGCTGCCGGATGCCATGAACTTTCAACTTAAAGATCTGAAAAAACATGCACTGGCGATCTTCTACCTCTCGTTTGTTGCCGTTGTGCTCTCTATCGTTGCCGGCATCATCCTAAACTTTGCAACTCCAAGCGAATATGCCTTCACCGTGGGAATGTTGATCTCTCTGTTTGCCATGGTACTGGCAACCGATGCGGTCAGTGTCAGTTCTATCTTTTCACAGTTCGAACTGCCGCATTCTCTTAAAGTTCTCACAGAAGGAGAATCGCTTTTTAACGATGCAACCGCGATGATCGCCTTTTTGTTTATCGGTCTGCCGCTGATGAACGGTGCGGAGATCACGGCAACCGATGTCTCGTTCATCCTCGTCAAAGTCCTGGCCGGTTCACTTATTGTCGGTGTTGTCGTGGGGTACATCGCGAAAGTCGTCCTGGGTTGGCTGCATACAGTTGTCGATGAGTTCATCATCATTCTCTTAACAGGCTATACTGCTTTTGTGATCGCAGAGCTGCACGCTATCCATGTCTCCGGTATACTGGCACTGATCGCTGCTGTTATGACCCTCAAATACTTCATCAACAAAAACCTCAACCAGTTCAGTGTTGATGAAGAGATCGTTAACGACGACTCAACGCGAAAACTCAGTTCAAGAGAACGCCTCATCACAACGCAGGCGCGTCTCGATGCCAATAAACAGTCCATCGCCTTTTTCGCACTCTTTGCCAATGCCCTGCTTTTTGTCACACTGGCCGAACTCATAGAGATCGACAAGCTTTTGATGTATGCCGAAGAGATCATTATTCTCTTTTTGGTGACCACGGCGATTCGTGCTGCAATGATGTTGAAGTTTTCGTTTATCGCTCGTTCAAGCGATCGTATTACCAATATCAACTATCGGTGGTGGGTCGTACTCACGCTTTCGGGTATTAAAGGCGGTCTCTCCATCATCATGGTGCACCACCTGCCTGACACCTTTGTTTATAAGGAGATGTTTACACAGATTGTCATGGGTGTCATCCTGCTCTCGATCTTTGTCTATGCCGCCGGACTGATAGGTGTCATCGCCTATTATAAAGAGGCCTTTAAAAAGGACATCGAGCTCGAAAAACTACCGCATTAATCGTTATATAGATAGACGATATCGCAACTGCCGGGTGCAACGTCAAGCGTAGGTTCTGTGTTCACAACACGCGGTACCGGCAATATTGTCAGAGAAGGCGTAGTCGTCTTTCGTGCAAAACGCAGGTTTACCCCCACTTTGCTCTCTAAATGCATCGCCCCTACAAAGACGATCAGTTTCTCTTTCTCTTGTAACCCCTGAGCCAGTTTGGCACTTTCTTGTCCCATCATACTGTCCCAGGCCACCTGTACACGGTACATCCGTGCACTGCACTCTTCTTGGGTCTCACCGTTTTTCAGATGATGACAGTGGCTGAAAAACGGGGCTACGAGTTGTTGATGGACCGTGACATTCAGGTCAAGGTTTTCGTAAAAGGTTCTCTGTTCTTCGCTCATAGCCGAACTGTTCTGTTCCGAGACCATCTTTTTAAACTTTTGGTCCATATTAATACCGTAAAGCGTTCCGCCATTTGCGATCACCGCATCGAAAATAGGTTTTGAGAGATTAAAATCATACCCGGCGCGTTTGGCCCATCCAAGCGCTTTTGAACCATTACTGTCAAGTTCTCCATTGCTATACTGCTCTAAAAGAGCATCGTCCTGCGGACTGAACCACTCATTCGCCAACGCGATCTTGTAACCACGTCCGGAGAGTCCGTTGACAAGTTCTGTCACCACATTGTGCGCTGTCTTGCTCTGGTGATGGTCACCCACAAAAATGACCGCATAAGGTTCAATGGTATCGATAAAGCCCGCTTCGTCAAGACACTCCGCCGAATGCAGTGAGTAATACTTGCATGCCACTGGTACGTCATAGGTTATAGCCGTGGGTTCTTTCGATGCACAACCGCTAAACAGTACTAACAGCGCTGTAAAAAATAGTATTTGTTTCAATGCTAATTTCCTTTGCAGTATAATAACAGATATTAACTCAGGGAATCGCAAGAGACCCTCTATAGGCTGACAATGGGATTTAACCTCAAACACTATCTTTTCCGTGCCTTTCGTGAACTTCTTTTGTATCACCATAATTCCCTGGAGTTCAGAGCCAAGTTGTATGCCGCATTGATTGCAGCCAATGAAAACTACGGTGATTGTGAATTCGACATCGTCCAAGCGGCCGGTATTGCTATATACAACGATGTAGACAGAGCCAATACACTTAGATTGACGGTCGAAGAGTATCTTGACAAAATCGACGAAGATAATGGACTGGCGATTGATGAACTGATCGAAGATCTTATTCTGGATTTAAAAGATTATCCCCGTTATGCAGACAAGATCACTATCGAAGAGTATGAAAAGATCATGGAATGTTGTGACGATGAAGAGAGTAGAATATACCAAGAACGCATTATTGCACTATACCAAAGGTTGAAAAATGAATATGAAAAACGTCGTAAGTAGCCTCTTTCTTCTCTTACTATTCAGCGGTTGCGACAACAAAGCGGAACCGGTTCTTGACAATGAGACGCAAAACGTACCGCAAGAACAACACAAGCAAGGAAAGATCGAGACCCACTCAACCGAATAAGGTTGAATGACTCAAGAAGCTGAAAAAGCCTATTTAGAGTAAGGTACGAGTTGATAACCTTCTCGGGCCAGTTTCATCACGCCGCCGACAAGATTTTTTACATTATAGCCTTGTTGTTGCATAAAACCGGCTACTTGCGCCGTACGGGCACCCGTACGACAGATAAGGCCGATCTCAACATCTTTACCGCCCAATTCGTCGATCTGCTTCAAAAAGCCCTCCGCATCATAACCGCCGCGCTCATCAAAGAAAACGATCGTCTTACAACCGGGGACAATCCCCGTCTGCATCCACTCGCCTTCTGTACGGATATCTACGATAATCATATCTGAGTTCTCTAAAAGTTCTTTATCCGGAGTTACATTGATACTCATTATTTACCTTATAACTAAAATTTGATGTCATTATACCAAAATCCATCATCGTAATCTTTAGAGATCAAAGCAGATAAATCATTTAAGAAGAGAAAGGACTTCCTCGCTGAGAAGCGTTAGATTTGACGAATTTCCGAAGCAGTCACTGCCTGCCCAAATAATATACCCTGCATCAGTGTATAACCATGCTCGTTTAGGAATAGCCACGCAGCATCTGTATCGACACCCTCTGCGATCAGCCCCAAGTCAAGACTTTGTGCTAATGCACTCGCCGCTTTCAGTACCGTAGAATTTTTTGCGATATCTGCATTCAAAGAAGGATCGATCTTCAGGTTGTTAATTGGCAGACGGCTCAGATAGTTCAAAGAGATATCACTCATCCCAAATTCATTTATCGTTAACTTCAACCCCATGTTCGATAATAGCTCAAGTGCTGCAATAGCACGTTTCTGGTTTCCAAGAAGTTCGCCTTCACGTACCGCTATCTCTATATCTTCCGGATCGCAATCATTCTGTTCTAACAGCTCTTTCAGATCGTTCATAAATACTTTCTGCATGACCTGCCTCATCGACAGGTTCAGAATAATACGTTTCGTCATCATCGTATTTTTTCGCCAGTTTCCAGCCTCGTATAGAGCAGTTTTCAACAACCATTGCTCGATCTTCATCAAGACACCTGTTTCAACTGCCAACTGTTTGAATTCACTAAAGTCAATAAGTCCCTTATTCGGATGCTGCCACCTGATCTTAACATCAAAACCGCTGATCTCGTCACGAACCACATCAAATTGCGGTTGGAAGTAGAGTATCAGTTCTTCATTCTCAACAGCATTGCGCAAAGCAACTTCATTTTCCATACGTTCAAGTGCCAGTGCTTTCATCTCTGGCGTATAAAACTGGTAGTTGTCTCTTCCTTCATCTTTTGCTTTATACATTGCAATATCAGCACTTTTGATCAAAGCTTCAGATGTCTCTCCATTTTGCGGATAAACACTGATACCGATACTGGTGCCAAGATTCAGGGTCTGGTCTCCAAGAATAATCGGTTCCTTTACGATCGATACGATCTTATTGGCCACCACCGAGATCGCTTCAGGGTTTTGAAGGTTTTCCATGATGACCATGAACTCATCACCACCCAATCGTGCGATCGTGTCTTCTGTACGCACACTGGCATTCAGACGCGTAGCAAAGAACTTCAGGACCTCGTCGCCCACTTCATGCCCCAGCGTGTCATTGATCTCTTTAAAATGGTCAAGATCGATAAAGAAAAGTGCAATCTTCTCTTTATGACGTCTTGCTTTGCTAATCGCCTGCTCCAGACGGTCATTAAAAAGTGCTCTGTTTGGCAGTCCTGTCAACGCATCATGATGCGCTTTATGTGCCAGAGAGTCTTTTTGGCGGTTCAATTCCGTGTGTGTCTTACTCAAATCTTCAAGCATACTGTTAAAGTTTTTTGCCAATTCACCAATTTCATCTTGACTGTAGACAGGGATCTTGTTATTGAGATTTTTAGTCTCTATAATCTTACTTGTCAAGGTATTTAACTGGGCGATCGGTTTAAGGATGGAATCTCTGAGCAGTGCGCGGTATTTATAGGTGACCAGAATCGAGCCTGCCACAATCAGTAACAGGACACATATCTCAAAAAGCATCTGATAAATAAATGCATAGATAGAGGCAACAATCACCAGGGCGCCAACCTTTTGACCGTCAGCTTCGATATCGATCAATGTGAATAGTTGTAACCCTCGCCACTGTTGTGCGCCATTACGGTTTAACGCTTTGAAGATCGCTGTATCCAGATCCTTCGTCTGCTCACTGTGATAATTGCCTAGAAGCTGCGATCCTCTGCCAAATACATACGCATGCTGGACCTCATCTTTGTGCCGCAGTGAAATCAGTATTTTATGGATCTGCTCTGTGTCATCAAACAAGACAGCGGGAGCAATGTTGTCGGCAACGACCATCGTCAATGTTTTAACATGGTTTTCAAGAAGAGCTTTTTCATTGTTGTATTGATAAATCAGAATAAAAAAGACCGATATCATTCCGACAAGTGCAACGGTTGAAGCACCCATAAACCTTAGTTTTTTCGCAATGGACAGGTTGTTGTAATAGTTAAAAAGCGTATTATATAGATTTGTATTCACTTTTTCCTCTCTGTAATGCATTTTTATGCATTGGACTAAGTCGTGATTTTGCTCATATCCTACCATTTTTAGACTTTATATTGCACCTATTCGCCCTTTATGTGACTCTTCTTTCAGGGGTTTAAGAGGTCATCTAAATTAAAATGAACACTAAAGATATCTGATCGACATACGTTTAAAGAATAGAGGAGTACAGCCATGACACGTCCGTTAAAACTCATTACGGTTTTCATGCTGACTTTACTCACTTCATCGCTTCTTTTTACCGGGTGTTCACGCCATCCACAGCCTGCCAAAGAGACTATGACATCAGAGGCATCAACACCATATCAATTCCCGATGACAATGTATGTCAAAGAAGAGATGCCGGGATTTCAAAAAGGTGCCAGTGTTACGGTATTGTCCCTTGATGGTCCGCTTGCTATTACCCAGGAGGGAGAGATTCCCTTTGCCAACCTTGAACAGCAGCGAAGCAGCTTCAGACTCACCATTCACTCACTCGATGCAGCGACAATCAGAATACTCAATATCAAGCCAAAATACGATGATGGGATGTGGCTCTCTCCCGGTAAGTATCACATCGAAGTGTCAAAACCCGGCTATCAAACCTACAAAAAATGGATCGTGATATACAACGATAAAGAGCTCAATATCAAACTCAACAAATCGGTCTTTGCAGCGAATGGCTCAGTGACCTGGCAGAAAAAAAGAGATACCTTTAGCAGTGATGGCCTGGTATGGTACAACCTCGATAGCGACGAAAAAATGACGTGGCAGACGGCAAATGAATTTTGTGACAATCTCTCTATCACTACATACGGTTTCAATATTAAGGGTTTTTCTCTTCCTAATGATTCTGAATTACTGCAGCTTGCCAAAAACAGGGGGGCCATAGAGTATCAAAATGCCATCTATTGGTCCTCGACAACCGATGCGGACCACCAAAGTTATGCCAAATATGTCAACCTTAACACCAGTGAACACAGTTGGTATAAAAAACACGGCAAGACCTATGTGATATGTAGACACCATGTCGAATATTCACGACATCTTTCAGTCCAACAGTTGGCATCTGCTCTTATCGGGAAAACCACACACCGTGATACTTCTCTAATTCCGATCGAAAATGGACTCTCAGACAACGAACGCGCTTTAAATGCATTTGAGATGGCCCTGTTTATCAAGTACGGTGATCCTCTTGTGCAAAATGTTGTCTACGACGCGGACAAAAGCCGTCTGGTCTTTGAGCTTGTGTCACAAAACCGTACCGCCGAAGGAAAACCGTTGTATCGTAGAGAGATCACACTGGAAGTCGGAAAGAATGAGGTGCAACGTATGCAGAAACAACTTATGGACCCGGCCTTTGAACCGATAGTCGAATTCGAGATTATCAACGGTCAGTTGAACTTCGTCGGTATTTAGAAGGTAGGCACGGCTTAGAGCGAAAAGCGTGCAGGATCGAAAAAGCTCTCATCAGAGATGTTTGAGAACGCCGCATTGACCGAAGTAAAGATATCCGGGTACTTCTCTTCCATCCCTTTCAACATCTCTTTCATTTCGGCTCTTGCATACGGCATTTTCACATCAAAGCGCATGCTTGGACAGGCTTCATCGCCGATCGCTTCGAGACCATTGTCTTCGGCAAAAGCGCGTAGCTGGCGTTCACGCATCTGAATAAGCGGACGAATAACGACCAGGCCGTTGCCAGCTCTATATTTAGGCGAAAGGCCACGCATCTGTCCGTTATAAATAAGATTCATAAAGAAACTTTCGACCGCATCATCAAGATGATGACCCAAGGCAACTTTATTGCAGCCGAATTGCTCGGCAGCACTGTAAAGAGAGCCACGTCGCATACGCGAAAAGAACGAACAGAACGAGGAGTTTTTACGAATCTTCTCTTGCGCCGTTTCATAGATCTTGGTGTCATGAACTTCATAACGGATACCGTACTCTTTACAGTGCCTGGCCAGATAATCGAAATTCTCACCCATACCGTAAGAGACGGTGACAGCTATGAACTCAAAATCAAAAGGAGCACGACGCTGTTGCTCTTTGAGTGCATGGATCAGCGTCAAGGAGTCTTTACCGCCGCTCAATCCGACAAGGATCTTGTCCCCCTCTTCTATAAGTTCAAAAGCACCGTTGGTTCGGCCCAACTG
Source organism: Sulfurimonadaceae bacterium (assembly GCA_041553195.1). Taxonomy (GTDB): domain Bacteria; phylum Campylobacterota; class Campylobacteria; order Campylobacterales; family Sulfurimonadaceae; genus Sulfonitrofixus. The sequence goes on along the minus strand of JBFEJN010000031.1, from coordinate 9,833 downwards.
TTTCATGATCTTTTTGGAAGGGACGATCGAAGGGCTCTTATCTCTCAAGGCGTTCAACCATTTTCATAATAAAATCTGCGCTGATCTTGGCAGAGCTTTCCATAAATGCATCGAAATTAAAACTGGCATCCGTATCTGCTGTGTCACTGATAGCACGGAGGATAAAGACAGGGATAGCCAGTGAATGACAGACAACGGCAACAGAAGCGCCTTCCATCTCCAAAGCATCTGCATGGAAAGTCCGCTCAATAAACGCTTTACGTTCCGGGTCGTGCACAAACTGGTCACCTGTTGCGATCGTACCCTCTTGCAGACGTATGCCCATCTCAGACGCCACGTCAAATGCGAGTTTACGCAAGGTCGCATCCGTTTCAACAAACTGTGCACCCCCCGGTACAAAACCGTGAGGATGGCCAAAGGCTGTAATATCAAGATCATGTTGACATAGTTTATCAGCGACGATAAGGTCACCGATGTTAAGAGAGGGGTTGATTCCGCCGGCTACGCCGGAAAAAAGCATCTTTTCAACATTGAAGTGATGGATCATGGTACTTGCAGTCAATGTCGAGAAGACCTTGCCTATCTTCGAGTAGGCAATGACAAGATCAATACCGTTAAAAGAGCCTTCATAATAGGTATTGTCTGCGATATCGGTACTTGTGTATGTCCCAACTTTTTCCAAGATCGGAGCGATCTCTTCAGGCATTGCACCCATGATTCCTATTTTCAATCCAGTTCCTTGTATAACTTCTATTTGGTGTGTTTAATGATGGTTTCAAATTTTGGAAGTTCTACCGTCACTTCCCCGTTGGCATTTAAATGGCGGCTGCCACCCCAAAAACCAAGCCCGTCTTCAAACCCGACACGGTTTACAAAAACGACTTCAGCCTTCATCTCTTTCGCTGCTTTCTCCAACAATCTCTGCCATGTTGCTTCGATCGCAAGACCCTCGTCACTAAAACCGCGCGCCGGAGACGCCGCTAACACGTAGATGATCTGAGGATGTTCATCTTCAAGATCTTCCAATAGGTTGACTTCCCACACATCTTCGCAGACCAGCATCGCAGCTCTCCCGAATTTTGTTGAAAAGCTCTTGATCTGATTTCCCGGTCTGAAATAACGAGCTTCTTCAAACATGCCGTAGTTTGGCAGATGCACTTTATGGTGAATATGAACGATCTCACCCTGTGAAATATAAAGCGCTGCATTGTAAAAGCCGTTAAGCTCTTTTATCGCAGCACCAATGACAATATCGATTTTACGGCTTGCTTCTTTTAAGGCAGTGAGTTCATCAAGGTCCCAGGCATCTTCATGCAACTTGTCTTGCAGCATATAACCATTAAGCGCGAGTTCCGAAAATATGATAACATCAGTATTGTCAGAGGCATTCTCTATTAATTCCAATGCACTTTCCAGATTACTTCTGTTGAGTCTCGGAGAGTTTTGGACCAGGGTCAGGCCCTTCGGAAATCGGCTCATGAAAGCTCTTCAATAACCTTTTCAAGTGAGTCCATATCACTGACATTGAGTGTCGGCATATCTTTGTTGATTCGACGGTTCATCCCTTTAAGAACAGACCCGTTTCCAAACTCGATAGCCATATCAACATCATCTTTGATCGCAACAATAGACTGCTTATAAAGGACAGGTTTGACCAGTTGTTCTACGACTAGTTCCAGTGCCTGCTGTTTTGTTTCATACGGGTGTGCCGTTACATTGGAAATAACCGGTGCAACAAACGGCGCATTCATCATACGCTCCAATTCGGCTTTAAGCGGTGCCTGTGCAGGTGCCAGTAACGGACAGTGACTTGCGACAGACATGTTAAGCAGCAGTGCCCGTTTCGCACCCGCCGCTTTAAAGGTTTCTTCCATACTTGCAAGGTCCGGTTTTAAACCGGCAATAACCAGCTGACCGTCTTGGTTATAGTTCGCTGGCCAGATGCTTTTGTTCTCTTTGTTACGCGCATCCAGACAGATCTGTTCAATTCCAGCATCATCAAGTCCAACGATTGCCATCATGCCAGCTTCAATACCGTCACAGGCTGCCTGCATCAAGGTACCGCGCTTGTGCACAAGTTCAACAGCGTCAAGATAGTCGATCGCACCAGCTGCACAAAGCGCCGAGATCTCTCCTAATGAGTGCCCCAACAGCAATGCCGGTTTAACCGAATGTTTTTGTTGAAACAATTTGTAGGCGATAATACTGACAAGTAAGATTGCAGGCTGAGTAAATGCTGTTTGATCGAGCTGGTCATTCTCTTCAAAAAGCAATGCTTTAAAGTCAACACCGATGCGTGCACCGGCTTTGTCAAACATCTCTTTTGCAAGATCAGAGTTCTCATAAAATGATTTTCCCATACCTATAGTCTGACTTCCCTGTCCCGGGAAGATCATCGCAATTCTTTTACTCATTTATATTGTCCTTATATAAAATTTATTCCAGGCCGTAATGGCTCTGTTCCGCTATTTTCTTACGAAGTGTATTTCTATTCAACCCCAGTTTATCTGCAAGTTGAAGTTGTGACTTAAACTGTTTTAATCCGACCCGTATCAACGGTACCTCATAAAGATGCAGATAGTTTCGATAATCATTTTTAGACCCGAGTTTGTCACTCAGGTACTGTTCTATGATCGCCATAAGATCATTTTCACCGATGTTACTGAACTGGTAATACAAAAATAGCTGCTTACGCAGGGACACGGCATTGCGACTTAGATCAAATGCATACGTTGGCATGACAAAAGGCTTGTCTTCACCAAAGATCGTGTTGGCTTCTTGCATAAAAAGCTCGAGAAGCGGCCGAATATCCTCCGGACGTTCCGAAAGTGGCGGAATATGAATTCTGACACTGAAGTTGTCTTGTAAAAGTTCGTTTTCTGCACCCTCTTTTGTGGTAACAATGACACGGATATTGGAAGCATTGATAGTATCAATAAGGCGCTTTAGATTTGGCGCTTCTTCAATATGCGTAATGATCAATTCCCGGTTACTTTTAATCGCTTCTAAAAGTTCATCAAAATTGTGCGTGTTTAGAATAGGTGCATTAGGAAGGATGTAACGTGCAAGCGTTAACTTACCCGTTCCATTTTCACCGTAAATGAGTGCATTTACGCTGAGTGTTTTTAATAAGTTTGCTGTTTTGAATGCTTCTGTCGAAGCACGCGACGTTCCTAAAAAATTAGTGACAACCACAGCCTGTTCCACATGATCCGCCTTCAGCCGGAGCGTTTTCAGCTGGAACACCAGAAAGGATCTCATCTGCAGATGCATCACGTACGTTGTTAATAGTAACCGTAAACATCAACTCTTTACCAGCCAATGGGTGGTTAAAATCGACAGTTACGTTCTCTTCACCGATCTCTTTGACAGTCACTTGAACCGTTCCGCCGTCTTCACCTTGACCGTACAGTGTTTGACCGATCTCAAGTTCAATTCCTGCAAACTGCTCTTTTGGAACTTCTTGTTGTGCTTCAGCATTGTATTCGCCGTATGCATCTTCAGGTTTAACCAGGACATCACCTTTGTCACCGATAGTCATGTTTGCGATACCTGCTTCAAGACCAGGAATAATCTGACCTTTACCAAAAATAAATACTAGTGGCGCGCCACCAACGTTAGAGTCAACAACAGTTGCTCCGTCTTTTACTTCATACTCGATCGATACAACTTGATTTTCAACGATTGCCATTATAGATTCCTCTTGTCAGGGTTAAACCCTCTATATTATTTTAATGCGATTTTAGCAGATTAATCTATGGATTGGCTGAAAATTAATCAGTAGCCTGACTAATAAGCGAAGAAGGAGAGTCGCAAAGATAATTTAATATGAAGACAAGACGCATCGTATTCATTCGAAAAAAAGTCATAGGTTTTTAGGGAATCAGAAGCGGGTTTATCTCATTTCGAGATAAACCCAAATTTATACACAATATCGGAGAGGTGCCCTAAAGCTGCTTAATGTACTTTTCTGCTTTTATGGCTTCGTCAGAACCAGGGTACTTGGCAATGACCGCATTGTAGAATTTTTTGGCATTTGTCTTGTCACCTGTTTTTTCCATTGAATACGCCGTGCGAAGCATCAACGTTGGCATATAAGATGCCTTGCTGTAACGTGAAGCACTCTCTTTGTAGTGGGCGATAGCCTGACCATAATCGTTGGTTGCAAAATAAGACTGACCAATCATATAGTGTCCATATGCAGGTTTGTACTTACGGTTCACAAGCTCTTTATAATTGTTGATCGCCTCTGCATATCGTTTAGCTTCATAGTTTTTTTTCGCCTCTGTGGCAAGATCGCCACTGCTGGTGGTCGAGCTCTGTTTCTTAGAACCCTTTTTCAGTTCACCGGCCACCAAAAGTTTAAATGCATTGACATCTTCAACCAATGCGTTATGTTCCTCTTTGGTTACGAGCGTAGCACTCTGCTCATCCATCAGTTTGCTCAACTCTTCGATCGCTGTTTTAAGCTGTACTATGTTGTCATTGTTGGTAACAATCTGTGTTTCCAGTACGGCTAAGCGTTCCTGCACTGTGTTACCTTCATTTTCGCGAGAAGCTGTAAGATCGTTCAAAGCGACTTTATTGTTTTGTGATTTTAATGCAATGGATTCAAGAATAGACTGCAGTCCGTCAACACGTTCTCTAAGAGACTCAATTTCACTTTTGTTTGAATTGAGTTTACGTGTAGCCTGCTTGAGTGTCTTGTTATTTTGAAGAATCTTCTTTTCAGCTGCAGTCAATCCATATGGGTTTTCGCTGTCCAGGTCACCCGCACCAAATGCCGATGGTTCATCGGCAAGAAGTATGAAAGGAAGAAAGGAAATAAAGAAAAGTAAAGCTAAACGCATCTACAAATTATGGAAGAAGTTTAAAGTCTACGCGGCGGTTTTTAGACCAGCACTCTTGTGTCTTATCTGTACAAACAGGGTTACTCGAACCGTAACTTACCAATGTAATACGCTCCGCAGCGATACCGTCATTGATTAGCTCATCTTTAACGGCATTCGCACGCTTAAGACCAAGTGCAAAGTTGTACTCATCTGAGCCCCACTCGTCACAGTTACCTTCTAATTTAAGTGAATACTTATCGGCAATATTCATCGCTTCTGCATCGCTTTTGACCATGTCAACATTTTGACGTAGAGTATCAATATCTTCATCCGCAAGTTTATATTGATCGAATCCGAAATAGATAGGAGACATCTTTGCTTCAATTGTTTCTAACGTCATAGTACCGGCATCAAGGTCAGTAGAAATACCGGCCTCTGAATCTGCAGCACTCTTTTCATCGACGATGTTGATCTCTTCAGCTTGGTTTGCATTTGCCGCAGAATCATCGACAGTTGGTTCCGAACCACTACACCCCGTAAATACTAACATTGCTGCTATCGTGCTTGCATAAAGTAAAGCTCTCATTTTGTTCCTTCAGATTATTGATAAGCGATTCTAACCTTTTTTTTATAAAAAAAAGCTATTTGAATTCATTTCCGCGTAATTATATTTTAGAATTAGAAACAGAGAGTAAATCTAAGCGCTGTGGGGATTTTAACAGTGGTGAGAACTGTCAATTAGAATGGTTTCAAGATATCAGCATCTGTTAGAAACCGTGATGCCGAAACACCACAAAAGTACTACCAGTCGATTGACTGGATATCACCACCGGCAAGCGGGAAGAGATAATTTTTATTCTGGTTCAGACGGATAACACCGATAGAACTCTGATTTTTATATTTTTTGACGAACAACACCGTTGCACCGTCTCTGGAAAAAAGTGGCTGTTCATTGATACCTGTCACCGTCAGACGTCGAATAAAATCAGTTTTTGTAGAGATAAGGTGCAGATTGAAGGTGTTCTTTGAAAATGCATTAGAACTTTCACGTGCTTTGTAGATGATATAATTGCCATGTGCTGTACATGCCGAATTACTTTTGCCGACATAGACCATCTGCTCTGTTGCCTTAGATGTCATATTTTTTGAAAAAACATTGGGATAACCGAGGCGGTTCGAAATAAAGGCTATCTTTCCATCTGCCATATATTGCGCGTTGACGTCAATACCGCTGTACTCAGTGATCTTCTTCAGTTTTTTTGACGTCACATCGTATTCATAGATATCCGGTTGACCTTCAGGGGCCATTGAAAGTAACAACTTTTTGCCATCTGCACTAACATCCGAACAGACAAGCATACCGTCCGACTTCAAGATGAGCTCATCACTTTTGTCATACACACCGTGCTTACGTAATTCAGGCGTACCTTTTGTCAGATCCGTATAGTAAAAATATTTTTTAGAATCGTCTGTCCATTTAGGAAACACATTCAGGCCATTGCTCTTGATTGAAAATTGATAACTCAAGGTATAATCGGTAATCAGGATCTCAGAATTGCCTGGTCCCGTGGTTCTGGAGATCAGTACTTTTTCTTTCATCCAGTCTACCGGATCGGCACCCATAAAATCATTGATCGAGGCAGCAATTGTATGGACTAAAAAGACATACTGTTTTGGGTTTTTAATGCGGTAGTTCAGCTGGTACATGACTTTGTTGTCATTGATAAGATTCACATTGACAACCATTGCACCATTGTCATCTACCAATTGATATCGGACCACATAATTAATATCTTTATGCACAGAATCAACATTTTCAGAACTAAAGTCTGCTTGTACATAATCACGGTCGACATTAAAGATGCTCAGTACATTCAAATCACTTACAAGTACACGAAAAAAACGCTTGCTTAACCCATCATTGTAATCGCCGGAAGCATCTTCTACAGCGATTGATGGGAGAGAGTCAATACTTTTACGGACCTCTATAGTGGCATCAGATCCCCACAAAATAAGTACTGAAAACAGTACACCAAAAATGATACGCATAGTTACCCCTCAACAGTTAATATAATATCCAGCGAGATCGACGTCCCGTCTGGATTATTTGGAAAAGACATTCTTTGCAGTCGTTTTTCAAGTCGATCGACCTCTTCATTAAAGATGCTTGAGCCTGAATAGACTAAGACTTTGTAACGGGTCACATTACCATTCGCATCTAACTGCACACGGACCTTGGCACTTTCACCTTCTGTGCTTGCCGGCGGAAAAAATTTGCTTTTGACTAGGGCATGTATTTTAGCCAAATATTTGTTTACCTCAGGCGCAGTAGAGGCAGATGCCCCCACGACTTCTATAGATGGTTTGACCAACTCAAGGGTCTTGATCTTATCGCTTGCTTTCTGTGTCTTTTTTGTCTCTTTAGTTTTAATACGCTTCTCTATCGCAGCCAGACGTTTAGTGTCAGCAGTATCCTCTTTTTTGACAATCTTCGTATCCGCACTCTGCGTCCATACATCATCAAAAAGTGATGATACATCCGTATTGACGGGTTCAGGTGTACTCTCTATCTCTTCTACCTGAGGCTCAGGTTCAGGAATAGCCTCTTCTTTCGGCGTCGGCTTGGGATCGGGTTTCGCATCATTTTTAGTCGGTATGACAACATCCATGTTAAGAGAGACAGAAATATAGTTATCTTCCTGCATTGCAAAGGTGTCGATAGCCTTTTTATGTAAAATGACAAGGGTAAAAAGTAGAACAACTGCTAAAAAAAGAGTTAAAGAGATAAGCCCGCTGATGTAAAAATAGCGATCTTCTCGGCTGCTTTGCACCATAACCCTAGTCCTGCTTTTTTTTGAAAGTATAACGTATGGGGATTAACCGTTTGTAGCGAGCGAGACTTCAGTAAATCCCGCCTGTTTTACTGCGCCAAGTATCGACATGACCAGTCCGTAATCCAAAGTCTTGTCTGCACTTATCAGCACCGTAGCTTCTTTGTCAAGTTTTTGGGAATAAAGATAAAAATTATCTGCAAATCCTTGCAGATCAAAATTCTCTTTATTAACAACAACTTTGCCCGTTTCGTCAACAGTAATATGCACAGGTGCTTTTTGTTCTAACTGTTTGGTTGCAGAACCCTGCGGGAGTTTGATCATCTCTTCATAGATAACCGTAGGGGCAATAACCATGAGAATAGCCAACAAGACAAGCATCACATCTACAAGAGGTGTGATGTTTAATTCCGGTGATTCATCCCAATCGAATTCGTTCATTACGCCTCTTCAGCCATACGTGAAAGCACTGCATCGCGTTGCATACGGATAAGACCATTTAACTCATATGCTCGGCGTTTAAGTATCTGATGATAGGTATACGCAAAAATAGCGACAAAGATTCCGCCTGCAGTAGCTATCAGTGCATCAGAGACACCTGCGGCTATCATGTTCATTCCGCCGGCTCCACCTATGTCATCGAAAGTGTCCAAGATCGATACGACCGTACCGAATAGACCAATAAATGGTGAGGTAGAAGCAACGACAGAAAGATAAGACAGTCCTTTTGTAGACTCTTTTGTAGCAGCGAACATTCCCAAATCAAAGATCTCTCTTGTTACTTTGGAACTGGCACTTAAAAACTTATGAAGGTAAGCATTAGTTGTCACATTTGCACCACCCATCAGCAACTGTTCAAGAGAAAGTGTCTCACGGTCGATCCAGCTGTTAAGGGTTAAAAAACGGTAAAAAAAGACCCAGTTGATCAATATAAAGTAGAGGGAGAGAAGTGTCAACACCAAAAGGGTGACACTATGACTTTGGGAGATAAAGTCGTAAAAATTTTCCATAAGCTCTATACAAGCTTATGGGCTGCCGATTCGATCTTTGCAGATACAGAAGCGATAGCCAGATTTGAGTCAGACACATCAGAAAGAAGCGTCTTAGCTGCATCAAGAGCTTTAGCGATTTCGCTTTCGCTTTCACCGCGAATAGCAACAGCACCATCAACCAGTACGACTACTTTTGTTTCGTCAACTTGAACAACACCCCAGTTCACAACGATAGATTCGACAGTTTTGTCTGTTTTTTCGATGTCAACAACACCCGCTTTAAGCAACGTTGTCAAAGCGGCGTGATGAGGAAGAACACCAAATTCTCCCTCTTCACCAGGCAATGTAACTTCTAGGGCTTCACCGTTAAAGATAGAGCCACTCGGTGTTACAATTTCTAGATTAAGAGTTTCCATAATTAAACCTTGTTATAAAAAGCAGTAGAACTACTTTTTAGATTTCTCGGCTTTAGCGATAGCCTCTTTCATATCACCAACCATGTAGAATGCAGATTCCGGCATATGGTCATATTCACCCTCAAGGATTCCTTTGAAACCTTTGATAGTGTCTTCAAGACTGACATATTTACCAGGAGCACCTGTAAATACTTCCGCAACGAAGAACGGCTGAGAAAGGAACTTCTCGATCTTACGAGCACGTTCAACAATCGCTTTGTCATCTTCAGAAAGCTCATCCATACCAAGAATCGCGATGATATCTTGTAGATCTTTGTACTTTTGAAGTGTCTGCTGTACACCGCGAGCAACTTTATAGTGCTCTTCGCCGATGATCGCTGGATCAAGAAGGCGAGATGTAGAGTCAAGTGGATCTACCGCCGGGTAGATACCTTTCTCTGCAATTTTACGGTTAAGAACTGTCGTTGCATCAAGGTGAGCAAAAACAGAAGCCGGAGCCGGATCCGTCAAGTCATCTGCAGGAACATATACCGCTTGAACAGAAGTAATTGAACCTTTGGTTGTCGATGTAATACGATCTTGAAGCGCACCCATTTCACGAGCCAATGTCGGTTGGTAACCAACAGCTGAAGGGATACGTCCAAGAAGTGCAGACATCTCAGAACCAGACTGTGCGAAACGGAAGATATTATCGATGAACATAAGAACATCAAGACCTTTTTCGTCACGGAAGTACTCAGCCATAGTAAGACCAGTCAATGC
>JBFEJN010000030.1:0-29806 GCA_041553195.1 Sulfurimonadaceae bacterium | reverse complement strand
CCTAGACCAACATACGTCAACTCTTCAGGAGTTGTAGCAGTAACATTGATCGCAGTTGTATCTGCACGAGTGATGTAACCATAGTTCCACCATGCTTCAGTATACAGTTTAGACTGTGCACCAAACACATTTCCACCAGCACCGATACCTGCATTGTTAGTACCTGTTTGAGAGAACGCGGCTGAAACAGCAAACATGTCTTTCATTTCATAACCCACTTTTGCTGCCAATGCTGAATTTGAATCTTCAACGCCTGTTGGAAGACCTTTAGCCTGAACACCAGTAAATTGAGCACCAACACTAAGACCAAAGTCTAATGCTAAATCACCTTGTACCCAGTATGCATTTGCTGCAGAAGGTAGATTGTAGAACCAGCCTTGGACTGTCAATGGTTTCCATGAATTGTTCACAGCACCTACAGCATACGCACCTTTTCCGCCGTTTACAAGACCGAAGTTTGTATTTTGATTTCCATCCAAGTTAGCAACAACGTTAGCATATTGGCCTACACCACCTGAATTCGATTCACCGATATAAGCACCTACTAATGTAGTATCAGGAACATCTTGATTAATCAAAACACCCGCTTCAAATGTGTTTTTAGCGATTGACCATGTCTCAGTAAAAGCAAGTGGCGTGTCAAGTGTCATACGACCGACTTTTGCCGTTGTCTTACCGTACGTACCAGCCAACCATGCTTCGTCAAACCAGAACTCATCTTGAAGACCAGCTTCCCAAACATTACTAACGATATTAGTTAGACCCAGCGCAGAAAGAGCAGTTAAATGTACGCCAGCAGAAACACCCTCAGTTAAATCAGCAGTAAGTCCAAGACCCAATGCCGCTTGACCATCTGAAGATGTTGTGTCAAATAAGCCAGCATCTACATTATTGTTTGTATCATCATGTGTTGCATAATACAACTTGGCGTCACCCGATACTTTAACATTGTCAATTGCAAATGCACTTGACGCGATAAGCGTTGCCGCCAGTAAACTCATTTTAACTAATTTCATATATTCTCCTTAAGAATAGCTCGACTAAGAATTTGTCTGCGTAAAGTTTAGCACAGTTATCTTAAAGATTTCTTTTTTGAAAAAAAATATTAAAGCCCCTATTTTAGGGCTTTTATCACATTTTTGTCACATTTATTACACTGTGATTACTTAAATCCATTCGCCCATATATTAGTAGTTATGTTTAATTTTCCATTTATATTTATCCCTGTACTCTTGCTACTATGAAAATCTATACAAAAACATTCACCCTTTTACTATCTATAGGCCTGCTGCAGGGTTGCAGCGGTCATGCCCTTCAAGACCTTGTCGATGGCGATAAAAGCGAAGTTTCGTCGCCATTGACAACACAACAAAACAGTGTTAAAAAACAAACACCCCCTTCACAAAACAGTGCCTTGCTGAGTATATCACCTTCTCCTACTGCAACTGACGAACATGAGGAGTACCGCTACATCCAAAAAAACACAAACGATTGGCTCGAAAACGAGTGGGATCCCTTGACTGAAACCAAGACCTCAGATGTGGAAAAAAGTAACAGTCCATATAATGATAATCATAAGATGATCGATAGCGATAGTAATACCAGCAGTAAAAATGAGGACAACAGTTCAACAGGACTTCAATACTATGTAGACAAAGCCGCTATCTATATAGAAAATAAAGAGGCGCGTGACGCAAATAAGACCAAAGCACCGTCTCACGTCGATAAAGTAAATGCTATGCCGGGTATAGGAAAGAAAACGACACGGTAGAATTTTGAATTTTGGAAAGATAGTCAAGATTGTTGAAATGCAAGCAAGTGCTTGCCAAATAACATTTTTTTTACATTTGTACGTTATTCAAATGTTCCCAACGTGTCAGGGAGATGAGCTTTAGCTCTTTATCTCTAACAGTTCTCATCCCATGAAAAGACGGTCTTGCCTTCTTCATTCTTCTCGACATTGGCCATACCCATGATGTTATAACCTGCATCGACATAGTGCACTTCCCCCGAAACACCTTTGGAGAGGTCACTGAGAAGGTACATCGCTGAGTTACCCACTTCGTGGATGGTGACGTTTTTACGCATCGGCGCATTGGCCTCATTCCATTTCAAGATCGCTTTAAAATCACCGATACCTGCAGCTGCCAATGTTTTAATAGGACCGGCACTGATAGCATTGACACGCTGACCTTTATTGCCCAGGTCGACCGCCATATAGCGTACCGACGATTCGAGAGCCGCTTTGGCAACACCCATAACATTATAGTTGGCAACCCACTGTGGCCCACCAAGATAGCTCAGTGTCAAGATCGAAGCATCATCACTCAAAACAGATTCCAGTTTATGCGTCAGTTCAATAAATGAGAACACGGAAACTTCCATCGCGATGTTAAACGCCGACTTACTTGTTTCCATAAAACTGCCTGTCAACGCCTCTTTCGGTGCAAAGGCGACAGAGTGGACCAAAAAGTCGATCTTGCCCATGTCTTGAGCGATCTTTCCGGCAATCGAATTCATATGCTCTTCATTCGAGACGTCAAGTTCATACACCTTGTCGCTGCCGAATGATTCGGCAATAGGGACGACCCGCTTTTTCAAAGCATCGTTCAAATATGTAAATGCCAGCTCGGCACCTTGGTCTGCACAGGCTTTTGCGATACCGTATGCAATCGATTTGTCATTGGCAAGACCTACGATCAGGCCTTTTTTACCTTTCATTAACATCTATTTCTCCCTTATAAACTATGGTAAAATTATTGAAATTTGAGACCATGCTACACTTTTGACAGTGCTGCGACTACTCTCTTTTGGGTCGATGCTCTGCGCATCGTATCATCTACATCTATCGGACCAGGTTACTACCGCTGCGTTACTATCTCATCTGCAATAGAAAGTATAGTGCAGTAATCATCAACAGCTAAAGCACCGCTTCCGATCAATGCACCATCGACATTGTCAAGTGCCAACAATGCTCTCGCATTGCTCGTTTTGACGCTGCCACCGTAAAGGATAGGCGATTTTATTTTTTGACGCAATGCCGTATGGATCAGCTCAACTTCGTGTTCGCTTGGCGTTAAACCGCTGCCAATCGCCCAAACCGGCTCATATGCAATGATCAGCTTGGCGTATTTAAGATCGATACCTTCCAACTGATCGTCTAGGTAGGCCATCAACGCTTCATTACCCTCCTCGCGAACCTCTAGCGGTTCACCGATACAGTAGACGATCGTGAAGCCCTGCTCTTTAAAATAGTTGAACTTCTCAATAAGAAGTTCCTGCGACTCACCTAAGATATGACGACGTTCGGAGTGCCCGATCAGGATGGTCTTAATACCAAACTCATCAAGCTGATCCAGACCGATCTCGCCCGTAAAAGCACCGTTTGCGACGGCATACGCATTTTGTGCTCCGACGTCAATAGTTCCCTCAAAACGATCCAGTGCCGTTGCCGGAGGAAAGATCATCGCCTTCGATACGATCTTGTTTTCTGCCATAAACATGGCAGCAGCACGATAGTACTCCGCCGTTTGACGACGTGTCATGTTGGTCTTAAAGTTTGCCGCGATTAGCACTACTCTTCGTCCTCTACCATTAAAGGTCTGACACCAGGAAGGACTTTGCCCTCCAGAAGTTCAAGAGAGGCCCCACCACCGGTAGAGATAAAGGTCATCTCCTCATCAAGGCCAATACGTTGAACCAGGTCTGCCGTGTCACCACCGCCGACAACGGTTGTCGCATACGAATCTGCCACAAAGTGCGCTATCTTGCTCGAACCGCGTGCAAAACGTTCCATCTCATAAACACCCATCGGACCATTCCAGAGCACCGTCTGAACATCCGCGAGTACCGTACGATAAAGACGAACCGTTGCCGGTCCGATGTCCAGACCCATCCAGCCCGAAGGGATCTCTTGCGCGGATGTGACCTTGCTGACAGAGTCAGCTGAAAAGGTCTGTGCCGCGACAACATCGATCGGCAGATAGAACTTGACACCCAGGCGACGCGCTTCATCCATAATGTGCTGCGCCTCCTCCAAGAGGTCATCTTCAACCAGTGAGTTTCCGACGTCATATCCCATCTGCTTTAAAAAGGTAAAGGCCATACCCCCGCCAATGATAACCTTGTCCACTTTTGGCAACAGGTTAATAAGCGCTTCGAGTTTTCCGGAAACTTTCGAACCGCCAACAATCGCCGCAAATGGGCGTGTCGGACGTTTGATCAAAGTACCGAAGAACTTAATCTCTTTTTGCAACAAGAAACCAGCCGCCTTGTGTTCATTGTCAAAAAAGTGTGTGATGCCCTCTACCGATGCATGTGCTCTATGACTTACGCCAAAGGCATCATTGATGTAGACTTCAGCCATGTCAGCCAATGTTTTTGCCAAAGTCTCGCTGTTTTTAGTCTCACCCTTTTCAAAACGGAGATTCTCCAGCAGAAGCACTTCGTGGTTCGGCAGGTCTTTTGCTTTTTGAATCGCATCTTCACCTATGACATCTCGTGCCAAGTCAACATGGCGTTTAAGCAACTGCTGCAAACGAAGCTGGACAGGTTCGAGTGAATATTTTTTATCCACTTCGCCTTTTGGACGCCCCATGTGTGATGCCAGAATGACCGCGCAGTCCTGGTCCAGACAGTAGTTGATCGTCGCAACCGCAGAACGAATACGGCGGTCGTCAGTGATGTTACCGAACTCATCCATAGGGACATTGAAGTCACAACGGATAAATACTTTTTTACGGTGAAGGTCAAGATCTTTGATGTTTAAAAGTTGCATATATGCCCTTATTTACTGATGTGAATTGCCATGTCGACAAGACGGCTGGAATATCCCCACTCATTGTCGTACCACGAGAGAACTTTTACCAGGTTGCCATCGATAACCTGGATGGTGTCCATTGCGACAACCGTACTTAATTCTTCGCCGACGAAGTCTTGAGAGACTCTGTACTCTTCGTCCACGCCCAAAATACCTTTGTGTGAACCTTCGCTTGCTGTTTTAAATGCTGCTTTCACCTCTTCGAGTGTGACATCTTTGTTCAGTGTTACCGTCAAATCGACCATAGAAACATCCGGCGTCGGAACTCGGATAGCCTGACCGTTAAGTTTGCCCTCAAGGTTCGGCAGGACTTTTGCGATCGCTTTGGCTGCTCCCGTCGATGTCGGTACGAGGTTCGTCGCACCCGAGCGTCCCTTTCTCGGGTCTTTTTTATGTTTACCGTCAAGAATAGGCTGTGATGATGTGTAAGAGTGGATGGTTGTCATCAAACCGTTTTTGATCCCAAAGGCATCATCAAGTACTTTGGCGACCGGTGCCAGACCGTTTGTTGTACAACTTGCATTAGAGACAATCGTCTGACCTGCATAAGCATCTTCATTGGCACCGATCACAAAGGTCGGGGTGTCATCTTTTGCCGGAGCAGAGAAAAGCACTTTTTTAATACCGTTGTCGAGGTAAGGCTGAACACTCTCTTGTGTCAAAAATGCACCGGTACATTCCAAGACGATCTCCGCACCATAATCAGCAAAATTAAGTTTTGCCGGGTCACGTTCAGCCAGGATCCTTGCTTTATCGTTACCGATACAGAGGTAACCGTCTTCGACTTTTGCATCCGGGCGGGTACCGTGTACCGAATCGTACTTCACATTATATTCGATCATCTCATGTGCACCGCTCGCGTTCACAGCTACCAGCTCAATATCATCTCTATCAGCAATAATACGTGCTACACATCGACCAATCCGTCCCAATCCATTAATTGCGATCTTTAATGCCATGTTTTTGTCCTGATTCACTACGGCTTCCCTTTTGAAGTGCGCCGTAAAATAAGATTATAAGTTGGTGGATTCTAACGAAATTCAGCTATAATTTCGATAAATTGAAACGACTATAGAGGTTTCAACAATGAATATTGCACTGTATGGCGGCTCATTCGATCCGCCGCACCTCGGTCACGTTCACGTAGTTCATACTGCATTGAAGACGCTTGACATTGACAAGGTCATTGTTGTACCTGCTTTTGTGAACCCTTTTAAAAGCGGAACACATGCTCCGGCAGAACTTCGGCTCGAATGGCTTCAATCGATCTTTGACGATGAACCAAACGTCGAAGTCAGTGATTTTGAAGTTCGACAGAACAGAGCCGTCAAAAGCATCGAAACGGTTAAGCATTTTGCTGCTGCATACGAAAAGATCTATTTTATCATCGGTGCTGACAACCTGGCTTCACTGAAGCAGTGGTATCGGTTTGATGAGCTCAACACACTTGTAACCTGGGTGGTTGCAACGCGGGACAAGATCGAGATCGCCGATACGTATATTCAATTAAAAGTCGAACAGCCTATCAGTTCAAGTGAACTGAGAGAACAGATAGAAGACGAGCACCTTCCTAAAGAAGTCGCTGATTCTATAAAAACATATTATGAGGAAAAACATGCAAGATCGTATTAATAAAATCGTCAAAGTACTAGACACCAACAAAGCCGAAGCCATCGAGGTCTTTGACCTTAGAGACCGCAACTATTTCGTGGACTATGTCATCATCGCTTCATCCCTTGGCGCACGCCACACAGAGGCTCTGCTTGACCACCTCAAACGCGGTCTTAAACCGGAAGAGAAGTTTCTGGGTTCCGATGAGAGCGGTGAGTGGATCGCGGTTGACCTTGGCGATATCCTTATCCATGTAATGACCCCGGAGTACCGCAGTCGCTACGACCTTGAGTCCTTTTTAACCACACTTGAGAAAAATATCGAAAGCGATACAGAGGAGTAAGCTCTCTTTTGAGACGCTTGCCCTTAACCGGAAAGTACTATACTCTTTCCATGAACAGATACCTTCTTTTATTTTTGCCCTTACTGCTGAGTGCCAACGAACAGCGTCTTCTTCTTTCGGGTTTTACCATCCATGAAAAACCCAACAACCGTTTTGATGAACCCTATAACGCATTCAACTACGGCCTCGGATACGAGTACAACTACTATGAAATACCGAAACAGCTCTACTTCGGTATGAATGTGCTCCTTTTGAATGACTCTTACTACAACCCACAGTTTTCCATCGGTGCCGGCCATTACATACGTTTTGACATGGGCGCCGTGCAAAGTGCGGTTGGGCTCTCGGGTTTTATAGGCTGGAAAAAGATCTACGACGACAACGACCTGGACCGTAGTGGGGGCAAATACGGTCTGACGGGCGGTATCGCCCCGGCACTCAACGTTTACTACAAAAACGCCAGTGTCAATTTTATGTATGTTCCCTCCTTCCATTACAAAGAGACGGATGTCACCGGCTTCCTCTTTACCTATTTTTCATGGCGTTTTTAGCTATGATTTCTTTAGGGCATCTCTAATGCTGAGGGTGATTAGGGTTTTTAGAGCTGCTCTGTATTGAAAAAAGGATAAAGATGGCACTGTGCGGAATCGATGAAGCAGGAAGGGGACCGATCGCCGGTTCTCTAGTGGTCGCGGGGGTCGTTCTCAACCGTCCGGTCGAAGGGCTGATGGACTCTAAAACGATCAGCGAAAAAAAGCGTGAACTGCTCTACCCTCAGATCATCGCCAATTCCACGCACCACATCGTCTCCTTTCCTGCCCACAGCGTTGACGAACTCGGCATTTCGGAATGCATGCGCATTGCCCTGCAGGAGATCCAGCAAAAACTGCCGTGCGACAACTACCTCTTCGACGGCAACACCACCTTTGGCATTGACAACCTCGAGACAATGGTCAAAGCGGATGCAACCGTTCAGGAGGTCAGCGCCGCTTCGATCCTGGCAAAGGTAACACACGACAGAGAGATGATCGAATTCGCAAAACACTACCCGCAATACGATTTTGAAAAGCATAAAGGTTACGGGACAAAGGCACATATCGAAGCGATCAAAAAACACGGCTACACACCCGAACACCGCCGGAGCTTTAAACTCAAAGCCCTGGAGGCAACTCTCTTTTAGCGCCTGATGGCCGTGACCTTGGTCGGTGTGCCCGGCACGACCTCACGGTGGACATTCTTGAGAGGTTGGACATGGGCATCCCGGCCATAAATAAAACTCTGTTCTTCCACAATGACCTTGTAGGCTTTGTTCAGCTCTTTTGCTCTTACCACTGAAGGATAGAGAAGGTAGGAGATGTCCTCTTTCAATTTTGCCACTTCACTCTCCAAAAGTGAACCGTTGGCATCGAAGAACTTTGCCATCACTTCGCCGTTGGCGCGGAATTCATCACCCGCATGGTTGACTTGCAGGTATTGTGTATATTCATCTTTTCCGTCCGTTGTCTTCGGTTCTGCTATATCTTTTAACCCATTCACATCCTGTGTCCAGTGGTACCAGCCGTTTTGAAATTGGTTTTTGTCAAACTTTCTCTGAAAGACAAAGGTACTGTCTGCGATCGCACCTATGCCGCTGTGACAGCCGATGCAGTATTGTGTCTCTTCATAGTTCTGCGGTCTGAGTTCGCCTTTCGCATCTTCGATAAAGCCCTGATAGATCCAACCGGTGTTATTAAGAGCGCCATATTCAGAGTTCCCGATGATCGTTCGCAATCGGTCCGGAAAGACATCTTTCTCTTTGATGTCGGTCAATGTCGCATTGGAGAGTTCCGCGTAGGTTATCCATGATTTTTTCTTGGCATACCGCAGCTCTTTCATTCTCGCTGCCATGCTTATACTCTGTGTGCTCTCATTGACATCGATATAGCGTACGCTGTGCAGAAACTCCGTGTTTTTTGGGTAAAGTCCTGGCGCGATCAGGTACTCATTGGCGACCAGAAGCGATTTGGCAAGACCGACATAACGCATCGAAAAACCTGTTATCTTGCCGGTTCCCGAGTCATAGCTCGGCTTTTCCCATTTAAAGACGATCTCTGCTGCCATGTTCAATGTACCGTCCTGGTTCAGGTCAACACCGTACTGACGCTCGTCAACCGCATCGATCGCGATGTTTTTCTTTTTTATCAGCGCCTCGACGATGCTGAGATTCAAAGCATAAACATCGCGGTCAAATTGACCTTTCTCGTCCAGCATAAACTCCTTTGCAAGTCTGATGAGCACATCGTCCGTACTGCCGTTTGTCGGCCAGAACGTCCCCAGGAAAGGGTAGTAGCCAAAGGCTCGCCAACCGGTAAATGCGTCATCAGGTGTTTTGTCAAAACCGGCATCGTCAAAATTAAAATAACAGTCTGGTACATACCCGCCCCACTTGCCGTCATGGTTAATGTCCCACTCTGAGGGCGGGTTTTTCAACCTGTTTGCCAAGAGAATTTGACCTTGCTGCATATAATTGTTTTCTCTAACATAACTGACGATCTCTTCGTCGCTGATCTGGTTCACCAATGCTGTTCTGTCTCTAAAGAGGTTTGTGAACCGGTTGGTCCTGGTATATTCACCAAAAGCGTAACTTTCCTGCAGGTCCGCATCGTCAACATAATTGGGCTCTTTGGAATTGATGTGGCAGCTGTAACACGGGTTATGCACCACTCCCTCATCATCCACACTCTTGGTGTAACACTGACTGGTCACATAAGCGCCTCTGTTGTTCAACGGTGTCGTCGAAATAAAGTCGATCGCGATCGGCAGAAGATTGCGGGTGTTATAAAGCGAATTATTGCTCTCGTAACTCGCAATGAATCCAACTGCTTCCGTGTCATTTGTATCGCTGACACTCTTCGCATAACCGCCGCAGCCCAACAGGCAGATACAGGCTAAAATGACGCTGGCTAAAATATAATATCGCATACGTTCCCCAATCAAACATGTTCTCTTTTTTTAAAGATATGACGTATCTCTAAAGAAAGAGAAGGTGTCTCTCCTTCTCTTGGCTGTTTTAATTACCAGCTTTTAAATGGTCCGACGACACCGACAGACGACTGTTTTTGTGTTTCCGTTGCACTTCCTGTCAAGCTGAAATCAACATCGCCTGAGCTTACTTCACCGAATGGATGTTGTGTCACAAGACTCAAGTAGCCGAAGCCGTTGATGTCCTTGTACCAGAACGGTGATGTTGTTTCAGAACCGTACGGTGTTGAGACAATGCGTGTCAGCTCTTTTGTATTGATATCGTATGACCAGACGAAGTCATTTGGATGGTCACCGGTATCTTCACCAATGATCAATGTGTTTTTCCCTTCGAGGAAGGTCACGTTATCCGGGTTGGCGATACCGTTTACTGAACATGTGTAGGCCTCATAGATCGAACCTGCAGGATAACTGGTCGGCGCTCCGATTACTTCGGCACGTGTGTTTTTCACGACGTAGGTACTGTTAATAACATTGCTGCTGCTGTCATAAGCGACTTCCGTTTCACCCAGTACATCCAGTTCGTAAACAGCACCACAACTGTTTGCCTCTGCTACCTGGATATCACCTACAGTGTCCGACATCCCTTTGGTTACCTGGCTCATTGCAACATAAAGTTTACGGTCATCAGGGTTAAACGTAATTCCCTCTTCTTTTCTGAACTCGGTCGTTGCGCCCAGCATTGCAGCATATCTTCTTGTCTCAAGGAATGCCGCTTCCGTCTCTTTTCCGGCATTCAGCTGTAGACACTCTTTGCCCATCGCCGTGTTGACAAACGTAAATCCGGCATCACAGCTGTCTGCTGTTACAGTACCTGTAGTAAAGATATCGCTGAACTTCGGCTCAGCCGCTACGATCGTTTTAAGTGCCGCATCTGTTGAGTGGCCAAGTTTGATCCAGATAAGGTCTGCCGCGCCGCCGTTTTGTGCCGATGTCTGGATCCATTTTGCCGCGTACAGGGTACCGGCACCAAGATCTTTCGCCGTGTCCGCTACGTACATGAAGAAACCGACATTGGTACCGTCGTCTGATAGGTATGCTGTTTTTTCATCCGGCATGATGTACGCCAGTTCCCAGGCTGCACGACCCATACTGAAGTGTTTTGCATAGCTATATACCGGTGCAGCAGCAGTCCCGTCAACAGTGACTTCCGGAATGTAACCATAGTAATACGGGTTGTTGTTTGCGGAGACGTTTGTGTTGTTCTCATCGGCCCAGTAGTATTTTGTCACTTCATCATAATACTTGTTGCCGGTCAGCATCGTCGTTGTGTTCAGGTCCGCTTCGACTGCTCTTGCATTCGGCTCGTACTCTTCGCTTCCAAGGTGTGATTCCCACGGTGTCGTAACGCCCGCACAGTGTACCCAGCCACCGAAACCTTCGGCCTGACTGATATATTTCAATGTATCCGGTTTAACGGACAACGTACCCTCTGTATCCTGCTCCAACTCCATACCGTACATCGCACCGACTTCACATTCGAACTGTGAGACCATAAAAAGACGACCGTCTTTTTGAATGATAGAAGAGTGGTCCAAACCTGAACCCAATGCATTTCCATTCGCGCCGTCACAAATAAACGGACTCCCGTCCGCATACGTAATGGCCGTGTCAGTGCTATCTTTTAGAAGACCGAATGTTTCACCGTTGTCAATCACGCTTGCCGAGATCAGTTTTGTAAAACCGATCGTGTCGCTACTTCCATTCTCGTACGTGACGCTTGTCGATGTCCGAATTGCCATCTTTTCTGCATCGGTTACCGGCGCGCTTAATTCTGTAAAGTCAAGCTTGGCAGTACTGAACGCCGCTGCATCAACACCATCGATACCATTCGTACCGTCGCTGTTACACCCTGTCATCACAAGTGCTGTTACAGCTGCAACAGACACCATGGTCATCACTGTTTTTCTATTTTCCATTGTTCTCTACCTTTGTTCTTTAAGTTATGGCGACAGGGTAGAGAAGGTTTATTACCTCAAGATATCCCTTTCAATACAAAAGTGTCAACAACACAAAACAGCTTGGTTACGAGTTTCGGTTCCAAATTTCCGGATATCTGAATTAAAAACACATCTGCCTACCTTATAATTATAATTTTGAAATTCAATAGTCAGAGTCTGAAATTTTTAAAAAACAGGCTTAGATAAGCTGCTTCATCCGCACTATATTTTTTTGTGGCTACACTTGCACCATGAAATCAATTGAACACATAAACAATGCACTCTCAGACCTCGACAAAGAGGTCGAGGCGATCTTGCTGGACTGGTCCATCAACCTGACCGAGAAAGACAACTTGATGCTGCCTCTTTTGCAGCAGAAAAAAGTTTTGACACAGACGCTGGAAGATCTGACATACTTAAAAGAGAACCCGCCCACACCGAACCAGGCTTGCGGTATCTCAAAGCATAGAGAAGACTAGAATTGAATTTTGAATTTTGAATTTTGAATTTTGAATTTTGAATTTTAGAGAGAGTGACAGAAGTTAGAATTTCAGTCCACCAATTACAAAGAAATTCGTGGACATTGGACTACTTCTCTTTAGTGATAAAGTAGTCGATAGAAAATTTACCGCCGCCGTGTGTAACAAGAACGAACAGCATCAACATATAGTAGAGCGGTATCTCGAAACCGTTGTCGCCCGAACTGAATCCATGCGGCAGATGTACCGTCACGATCGCAACGATCATCACAATGATCAGAGGTATCGAAATAAGCCGCGTTGCCAGTCCCAAAGTCAACAACAAAACACCCAACGCCTCAGTTGAGGCTGCCATATAGGCTTGCAGTGTCGGCAGCGGAAAACCCATTGACCCAAACCATTCGGCCACCGAAGCGATATCGCTCCACTTCATCTTGGCCGGCTCATAAAACCCGTAAGCCAGAATAAGCCGTACAAAAAGAAGAGCAACACTCTGCAGTTTCTCCAATGCCGGTTCAAGAAGTTTGCATAAACGAGTAATCTGACATTCCATCGTATATCCTTTTAGTGACAATCCAAAGGTTTGCCTTCGATTGATTAGATTAGTAGAGTAATAACTGACGCGCACCCCAGTTATAACTACACTAAGATCAAGGCTGAAAGCGCCTTGATAACAACAGATCGGTTACTTACCGCACTTACCTGCACCGCATTTACCGGCTTTTTCTGCTTTCTCGCCACCGCATTTTGCAGCTTTTTTCTCTGCACCGCATTTGTCTGCTTTTTTCTCACCGCCACATTTGCTTGTTTTCTCTGCACCGCATTTTGCAGGCTTAGAAGAACCGCATTTTCCTGCACCACATTTGCCATCTTCTGCCATTGCAGCAGTGACGCCAAGACCTGTAAATAACGCCGCACCAACAAGTAGTGCCATTAAACCGATTTTTTTCATTGTATATCCTTTTGAAGTTTTGTCGAGTCATAGGAGCAGTATAATCCAAAAAGAATCCACTCTCTGTAACTTCGATTACATAACCATAGTAACGATGATATTAGAAAAAATGATATATGAATGATAAACGGAGAAGATGCAAAAAGAATATGTTACAAAAAGTAACATTATAATTTTATACTTTTCGACCACCTTTATATGGATATTTTGTCGATATTATCGTACTGTTGTTGAACCCACTCAGCAGCAGTTGGTCTACAGATTTATAATTCAAGAGCCTCCAACTCCCTAGAGGCAACTGTTGTACCGATCTATATACTGTCAGGTGTTAGACGAGGTAGAGAAATGATTGCTGCCTCTGTCGGTGGGGTACCGTAGATAACAACATCAACAGAGACATCCGACGGAAGGACTTTCCATACGCTGAGTACACCTCCAAAGCGGACAGAAATATTTTGATCTATCGCAGTTGGAGTGATAACTGACGTTACCGCACATGCATTTGTATTGGCACCGTTCATCTGCACACCGTCAACACTGATATTAATATCACTGTCTGTAAAAATGGCACTGGAGGTATTGACGATGTTAAGCTGTGTGTCCGTCTCTACCATATGGTACAGATGATCTTGCAGTCCTACCGTATCATTACAGTCCGTCGCCGCATAAAAATAGGTCCTGCTGTTTTGCAGTACAGTGTCGCCATAATCGCCGGACACTCCCACACTGTAATAAGCGTGATTGTCACTTCCGACAGCCTTTTCGATGACCGAGGCATTTTGATCATACGGGATGACCGTCTCGATCACCTCATCACCAACATGCAATGAAATATTCTCATCTGTACTTAAAGCATTAACCCCATAGACACTGTTATAGACAGCATACAGTGAAGTATCAACGCCACCACCGCTGCAACCACTCATAAGCAATATAATAAGAGTGGAAATGCTTATCATCGATTTTTTCATAAGGTCACCCCTTTTTGAATACCTTTATTGTCTATGATACAGCAGAAAGGTTTCGGTCTTCTTAAAAGACAATTGTAGGAAAAGAGATGGAGAAAGATCAGAAAGCTTGCTTTTATGCTCTATTTTTAATTATATCAAGGCGTATAGTGAGGAAGCGTACTCTTGTACGTGACGAACGTAACAACGAAGAGAGAATTAAAAAGAGAGTATAAAAGTACTCCCCCTCCAGATACCGTCAAAGGCGTTACGACAAAGCCAACTGCTTGGCTTTGTTAGCCGACACGCCTTATTGATGTGCGAAGTACCAATATGGCCGGCCCACAGGTTGGTTGAAATGTTAAAAAATTTATTGTTGATTGGAAATTGAAAGTGTAAAAGAAGTACTCCCCTCCAGATACCTGCGGCACATAACAAGTGAGGGTGGGCTGCTATGTTCCCATCCTGACCCATTGTCCCCAAATGCTATTGCACAGGTCTAAAGGGAAGCGTTCAAAACCGCTAACGGTGCTGAGCGCTTAAAAGTAGCGGAATTATAGCGAAGAGTCGTAAATAAATCAACTCTGTTTCGGCTATTGATTCAAAACAGAGTTGTTAAAAACACCTTGCTCTAAAGAGCGCCTACTCCGATGGCAGCAAGATCATCATAACCGGCCATCGGTACAACAGTTAAACTCGCTGCAGGTAAACCTAATATGGTCGTTTCAAAAATAACAATATCCACTTTTAAATTGTTCCCTATAGCTAAAAGTTCTGGATCCAATCCTGTAATAGTCTCTGTAATAGGAGGAAGACCGTCCGCATTAACTGTTATATTCATATCATTTTCCAAAACCACCCCATCTAAAGAAGGTGCAGAAGTGATACCACAAGCACCAATGGTTTCCGTCACGGTGTGCTGTGTTCCGTCGGTTTGAGTAATAACAATTTGAAGGTCAGCAGGAGCAAGAGCATAACTAGCTGTATTGACAAAAGTAACTTTGTTTGCTTTTATTTCATGTTGCAGATACCCCAAAGCATCACATGTTGTTGCAGTATACATATAAGTACTACCGGCAGGAAACGTTTTAGGATCTACGCCGCCATTAGGGGAGTATGTTACGCTGTAGTTATCATATCCCGTTAGAAGATTTGCAGTAAAGTTCTGATCTTCTACAAGTGTATCAGCAGCTCCAGTCACTGAAAAAGTAACTGCTCCCCCAGTCCCATTTACAGTATAAACAACATTTTGCTGTAATAAATTGCCCACTAAATCTGTCACATCCTCCGTACCACACCCGCTTGTCATCAAAAGACCTGTACCCAATAAACCTGCTAAAGCAATTGAACGTAATTTCATTGTATTTCCTTTTTATATCTGGCGTACTGGAACCTATTTTCTGTATGTAATCTACATTCTGTGTGTTTGGTATTGAGCATAAACTAACAACAATGGTTGTAATCCAATCGATCTATAGTATATTATTTTATAAAAAAGTCTTCTTAATACTCCCAATAAGCTACAATATCGTCATGTTTTACATCATCGATGAGGCAGCTGTCTTATTAGACAGATCTCAGATCAAAGAAGCCAAAATGATAGAGCTGAATGCCTACACATACCCAATCCGACTTCCGGAGACACTGTCAGAAAAAGTGAATGAAACACTCGAAAGGTCCTTAGCCGATTACCTGGAGTACAAAGAGGTCATTTTAGTAAACACGCTAGAGAGTGCTTTCTCTTTAGCACTGTCTCCACTCCAACACAAAAGCGGACTGCTCTGTTCGCCCAATGCACCCATTGCCTTTTTCAATGCAGTTGCCTCTCACGATTTTCAGCCTGAATATTGTGATCTTCAACTCGATGGAACCATGGAATCACGATTTTTTCTCAAAAGTAAGACAAGCCGGACCAAAGCTCTTGTGCTTTCACATAACCATGGTCTCCTGTCCGAGTGTCAAAAAGCGGTGTACTTTGCTCAAGAGCAACAGCTAATGCTGATCGAAGATGCTACCCAGGCATTTGGAAAGAGGGAAAAAAGCGGAGCTGACATTGCAATCTTCTCTCTGGATGCACTCCTTCCTTCGTCAATCACAGACGGAGCCTTTATTGCGACCGACAACGTGTCACTGGCATCCTCGCTTCGACAAAAGGCCAAAGGCGGCTATGTCCAGAAGAAATTCTGGAACTATGAACTGGTCAGCACGGACCCGGACCTTGCGCTTGCACCTTTTTCCGCACAGCTGGCCCTGAGCGCTTTCAATGAGTTAGACCAAAGAGCTCAACGCTGCCAGGAGATCCGTAACGGTTATATGCAAAGACTTGCCTCGAACCGTCTCCTGGAGTTACCAAACCCATCTGCCCTTGTTACGGATGCTCTTTTCCCCATTGCACTCGTTCCGGCACTCTTTTGTCCCAAAGAAGAGATTTACGAGGCTTTGATCACAGCAGGTGTCCCGGTCAAGGTCGGTAATAAGCCTGTCTATAAAACAGCTGCTTTCATGGATGACACACTGTCTCTGTTTGGTGCCGAAGAGGTGTATAAAGCACAATTGCTGCTACCTTCACATTATCTTTTAACACCTGACGAGTTGACCTATGTCATCGAAACACTCGAACGTATCCTCAAGAGCTATGGCTACAGAGGCTGCAGCTTTTAAGCATTCTTAAATCTAAAGCCTTTTGTCTCATTTTCAATAGCGTTAATAATTCTTTCGCTACACTTTCAGACTTTTTATTTCTATACTATATATAGGAAAACTGTTTTTGTGCCTTTTTACAGCATTTCAACAGACCCACCCTACAAGGAAACTATTTGAAACTTATCATCGTCGAGTCACCCGCCAAAGCCAAGACCATTAAAAACTTTTTAGGTAAAGAGTACGAAGTCATCGCCTCTAAAGGTCACATCCGAGACCTGCCAAAGAGTCGTTTCGGGATCAAGATCGACGAAGAGACAAAAGAGATGACACCCGAATACAGTGTCGCAAAAGAGAACGCTGCCACCGTCAAACAGATCAAAGAACTGGCAAAAAAAGCGGAGACCATCTACATCGCGACCGATGAGGACCGCGAGGGAGAAGCGATCGGTTGGCATGTCGGTCACGCCATAGAAAAGGTGATCAAGCAGGACCCTGAGACGCTGCCGCGTATTGTTTTCCATGAGATCACAAAAACGGCTATCAACGCTGCACTTGAGAATCCGCGTCTAATCGACATGAACCAGGTCAACGCCCAACAGACACGCCGTCTTCTCGACCGTGTTGTGGGGTACAAACTTTCGCCGCTTCTAGCATCCAAGATCCAAAAAGGGCTCTCTGCAGGCCGTGTACAATCCTCGACACTGAAGATCGTCATCGACCGAGAACGTGAGATCAGAGCCTTCGTCCCTGTCGAGTACTGGACGATCGACACCATCTTTGCACCGAATATCGATGCCAACCTTATTAATTTCAAGGGTGAGAAGCTCTCAAAACTCTCTATTGCCGATGAAGCAAGAGCCAAAGAGATCACTGCCGTAATCAAAGGTGAATCGTTTACCGTCACATCGATCGAGACAAAAGAGCGCAAAAGTTCAACGCCACCGCCGTTTATGACATCGACACTGCAGCAGACAGCCTCAAGCAAGCTCTCCATGTCGCCTAAAAAGACGATGATGCTGGCACAGACGCTGTATGAGGGTGTAAAGACACCGGAAGGGACCTCCGGGGTCATTACCTATATGCGTACCGACTCACTGAACATGGCAGCCGAAGCAGTCGAAGCGGCCCGCGAGACCATTCGAAACACCTACGGCGAAAAGTACATTCCAAAAGAGCCGAAATCGTACAACAAAAAGTCGAAAGGGGCGCAAGAGGCGCACGAAGCAATTCGTCCTACCATGCTCTCATTTACACCGAAAGTCGCGGCTGCCTTCTTGAAGCCCGACGAGCTTAAACTCTACACACTCATCTACAACCGCTTTTTAGCCTGTCAGATGAAAGATGCTATTTTTGAGCAGCAGACCATTCTCTTCAACAGTGAAAGTGCCGAGTATAGAGCAAGCGGACGTAAACTGATCTTCGATGGTTTCTACAAGGTTATCGGCAGTGATGACAAAGACAAACTTCTTCCGACACTCGAAAAAGGACAATCCATAGCGATCGAGTCCATCAAACCGGTACAACACTTTACTGAACCGCCGGCACGCTTCTCGGAAGCTAGTCTCATCAAACAGTTGGAAGCCGAAGGTATTGGGCGTCCGTCGACCTACGCACCAACTATTTCAACACTTCAGGCCCGAAACTACATCACGATAGAGAAACGTCAGATCGCGCCTACTGAGGTCGCTTTTACCGTCACAGAGATGTTGGAAAAGCACTTTCATGATATCGTTGATGCCAACTTTACGGCCAACATGGAAGAGGTACTCGACAAGATCGCCGAAGAGGGACAGGACTGGCAGAAGGTCCTCAGTGACTTCTATTTCCCGTTTATTGAGCGCATTGCAGAAGGCAAAGAGAAGATCGTCTCGCTTAAACTTGCCAAACCGCTTGGACGTAACTGCCCGCAGTGCGGGTCAGAGCTTCTGCTTCGTTCGGGACGTTACGGAAACTTTATTGCATGTAGCGGTTTCCCTAAATGTAAATACACGGAACAGGTGACCGAAGACGGCGAAGAAGGCGAAGCACCGAAAGTCGAAACAACGGACGAAAAATGCGAGAAATGTGGCGGTGACATGGTCATCAAAAACGGCCGTAACGGCAAGTTCCTGGCATGCAGCAACTACCCGGAATGTAAAAATACCAAGTCAATGGAAGTCGAAGCAAAAGAGTCCAGCGTACCATGTCCGGAGTGTGGGAAAAAGCTGGTTTACCGCCAGTCTCGCCGCGGACCGTTCTGGGGGTGTGAAGATTACCCGAACTGTAAGTTCATCTCCAAGTTTGAGCCGTCTGAAAAGAGATGCCAGGTCGAAGGGTGCGGCGGTGCTTTGGCCCGACGTACCTATCGCGGTAAAGAGGTATACGAATGTGTCAAATGTAAAGACCGCACCCCTTTTGAAGAAGAACAATAGGACCGCAAGATGAAAATTGGCATTTTATCTGACACCCATAAAAAAGAGAAGCGCTCACAAAAAGTGGTCGATCTGCTTGTAGACAACGGTGCAGAGTTTCTGATCCATGCCGGTGATATCGTCAAATCTGAGATGCTGGAGCAACTGGTTGAAAGCAAGTTGCGCTACGTCGCTGTCTATGGCAATAATGATGCCCATCTTCATGAAGTCCACAACAAGTACAACCTTGTCCAGGAGCCCCACTATTTTAAACTGGCCAAAACCAAGTTCAAACTGATGCATCTGCCATTTTTTATGTCACCTGATGCGGAGATCGTCCTCTACGGCCACACGCACACCTTTGACTGTGAATACACTAACGGAACGCTTTTTCTTAACCCCGGTGAGGCCTGCGCCCGAAACAAATCGGTCAGTGAATGTGCTATGCTGGAAATCACCGACACCCACTTTAATGTCACCTACTATGCCCGTGAACTCAAAACCAAACATTTTCACGAGCAGCACTTCTCTTTTGAAAGGACAAACTGATGCCTAATGAGATCTTTTTATGCGCCATCTCCAACATAAACAGCGGCACCTGTAACGAAGATTGTAAATTCTGTTCGCAAAGTGTCAAATACAAGGCCGATATCGATCGCTATATCCAAAAACCGATCGACACGATCGTCGAAGAGGCCAAAGCAGCCAGAGCATCGGGAGCACTTGGTTTCTGTCTGGTTACGGCCAACAAAGGCATCGATGCCAAAGTCTTGAAATTTGTCTGCGAAGTGGCACAGGCTGTCAGCGCCGCCGTGCCGGAACTCCGCCTTATTGCCTGTAACGGCACAGCAACGCTCGAACAGCTTCTCACACTAAAAGAGGCCGGGATCAAAGCCTATAACCATAACCTTGAAACGGCCGAAGCCTTTTACCCGGAAGTCTGTACGACGCACCCTTGGCAAGAGCGTTATGAGACCTGTGAGAATGTCAACAAGGCCGGGTTGACCCTGATTACCGGCGGGATCTTCGGTATGGGCGAGACACAGGAAGACCGTATCTCTATGCTTGAATCACTCAAAAGCCTCAACCCGACGTCGGTGCCGCTGAACTTTTACCACCACAATCCGGCACTGCCGCTGAAACCAAACCCGTTGACGACCGATGAAGCACTCGAACTGATCAGACTTGCCAGAGAGATCATCAGTGATGCAGACCGCATCATGGTCGCAGGCGGCCGCGAGCTGATGTTCGGTGACCGTCAACATGAGATCTTCGACGCCGGTGCCAATGCCATTGTCATCGGGAACTACCTCACAACACAGGGACGCGACAAGCAAAGTGACCTGGAGATGATTAGATCGCTTGGTTTTGATGTCGCCAAAAAGGTCTAGGTAAGCGACTTACCTTCTCTCTTTACAACTATCTAACATCACAGTAATTCGTTTTGCTGGACTAGGTAGTGGATTTTTGACTATTCAAACTTTTTTAATTGCTTCATAGCACTAGTATGTCACTTTTCTTCTTTGCTCGCACAAAGAAGAAAACTAACGAAAAGAAGAAAGTGCAATACCCTCCGGCACTATTCACTCTTCTTACTAAAAAACTTATCGGCTTCCGGGCTAATTGGCGGTTAGACGCCAATATTTGCTGGAACTCCAATCCATTCCATGTGCTTTTACGACACAATAAAATATTTACCCTCTAGCTATTCGAACAGGGATTAAAACACAGTTTTAATATTAATGGATGCGTTACCGCTTAGCTCTTTTCGTGGCATCTACAGCGTTGAGCGTAAGAAGCGAGTGACCGTTAAGATGAAATCCGTTAAGAAAAAGCCAACTGCTTGGCTTTTTTAGGGTTGGAAACAGAGTTGTTATGCGTAGCATCAACGCCGTAGACCTTTTGTTGTAGGTGAGTTAGGGATTTTTAGGAAGGGAACGAGTGAAAGGAAGGTACTCGACAGCTGTCGGGCTCGAAGCCGTCACGAGAGCTTTTTTGCTTACTTTTTTTGCGGCGAAAAAAGTAAGAGTGTACGAAACAAAAGTTATTCCTTCCAGCAACACACGTATACTAAAAAATCAGGAAACCTTCCTAATCTAAAGGCAGAAGATCATCTAAAATATCTTCCCCGTCATTCTCCTCATACTCTTTATAAACCGCATCATCCTTCTTCAGTGCCAGCAGCAATTTTTGACGCACATCTTTGTTGATGTTCTTGTTCTGAATCGCCATCAACACTTCGATAGAGCTGTCCGTGGGGTTACGCCACAACTTTATCTGCTTATAGTCTTCGCGCTTGTTTTGACTGATCTCTTCAGCGATGCCCGGCGCAATACTGTCCGTCATTGCCGCCACCTTACCGCCGACCTGACGCGAAAAGCTGCCCAGAGTGTCTTCGATATAATCTGAAACAACGATTTGCATCGCTTTCTGCCCGTCAGCTGTTGCCTCTTTAAGCATGAAGTTCTCACCGATGCGGCTGAAATCACTGGAGCCTACTGCCGTCTGCATCTTCTCACCGACCACATTTTTACAGACCCATTCCGGAGCAGGTGCCCCGTTTTTGGTACATTTCAGATCTTCATCTGCATCGATCTCATCGGGTTTTGGACCGCTTGAGCAGCCCGTCAATGTAACGATTATAATCGCCAGGAGTGTCATCCATATGCTCTTCTTAAAATGCATTATCGTCCCTTTGTTTCTCTATCTGACTATTTTATCCATTTTTTATATAAACACAAATGCTCTTACCCCGTCAATCCCAGCAGATTTAGTTATAATCATCCCTATGTTTGATGATGTAATCCTGCTTATTAGCTTATCTCTAATCGTGATCTTCTCACCTTTTATTGCTAAGACCATTAAGATGCCGACAACACCTATAGAGATTATCTTAGGAGCTGTCTTTGCCTACGCCGGGCTCTTGCATCACCACTACCTTTTCGAACTGGTTGCCGAAGTCGGCTTCCTCTACCTCATGTTTATCGCCGGAACCGAAGTCGATCTCAAAAAAGTCATTCGGACAAACCCTGCTTTGATGAAACGCATCTTGATCTACCTTGGGCTTCTCTACCTCTTTTCCATTGTCTTTACCCTCTACTTCGATCTCGGAAAGATCTTCATCGTTCTGCTGCCCTTGATCTCTGTCGGTCTGGTCGTGACACTTTCAAAAGAGTATGGAAAGACCCCTTGGTTGACCATGGGAATGACCTCAGGTGGTATCGGTGAGGTCATCAGCATCGCCGCGCTAACCTTGAGTTCTACGGCACTGCAAGATGGTTTTGGGCTCGAATTTCTAAAATCAATGGGCGCACTTGTCCTGTTTATTTTTTTGATCTACCTTCTGTTTCAGGCTTTGCGCCTTCTTTTCTGGTGGTTTCCTGAGGTTGGTACAGCCCTTATGCCGCATGAAGACAACCAGGAGCAGGACCTTCGTCTCTCTATCGGTATTCTCTTTTTGCTTGTTGCCGCAATGCTTTACCTGCATCTTGAACTGGCATTCGGTGCCTTTATCGCCGGTATTTTCATCCCGACTTTTTTTCCACACAAACACGACCTTCCGGAGCGTTTGGCCAGCTTTGGTTTCGGCTTCCTGATCCCGGTCTTTTTTATCAATATCGGCAGTACCTTCAACCTGGAATCTCTTCTGATGGAGGGGCTGATAACCACGGCACTGCTTATCACAGTCGCAATGATCAGCATGCGGGTTGTCAGTGCACTTATCTTTAAAAATATATTGGGCTACCGTTCTGCCATCTTGTTAGGGCTCAGCCACTCAATGCCTTTAACCCTTCTTATCGCTGTTGCTACCATTGCTTACCATAGCAGCAGTATCGACAAACTCCACTATTTTGCGTTTATTCTGGCAGCACTCTTCCAGGTCATCATTGTCACGGTCACAATCAAACTGATACACAAAGAACCTGAGCCTGATTCTCTGCCAAAAGCATTTAACCACTAACCCGGACAAGTTCCATTCAGACTCCCGATAACGGAGAGTATCTCTTCCATCAAACTATATATATATTGAATCAAGACAGCATCTTAAGCTGCCGTTATCAAAGCACTATTGTAGTTCAGGCAACAAAATGACGATTTAAATAGAAGAGGTCTACATTGAGTGGAAGCAATAAGGAAGATAGTCTTTTATCGTAACTATCGGGTAGGAAAACAGTATGTGCAATAAAGCACTCTAATGACTGCTTTACCTGCCGAAGTTACGACTTCTCTTTTAAGATGTGATTGGCAATCGCGTAGCCGTGATTAAGCCCGAGAGCGATCGAGCCACCGCTCTCCTGTGTAATATCTCCGGCAACATATAACCCTTTGACATTACTCTCATAGTTCTCATCATGAACCGGTTTCCCGTCCTCAATGCCGATACCTGACGAGGTTAAAAAGGCGCTTGGTGTCGTACCGCCGATCGCATAGATGACTCTGTCATAGCTTTGCGCTTCGCCTTCGTCCAACACAACACGGACCTTCCCTTCATCATCTTCCAAAGCCAAAATATTGACACCGAGAATCGCTTTGACACTGCCGTTTTCCAGTACATCAGCAATATCTTTCTGGTTGGTCGGATTGGCACGGCGAAAATTCTCGCGACGGTAGCAGATAGTCACGTCGTTGGTATCAGCCAAATCAACTGCATATTCAATAGCAGAGTCACCTCCGCCGACGACCATCACTTTCTCATTCATCGAGCAGCTGTCAAGTGTGTAAGCGACGCGGTTTTTAATACTGCCGGGAATCTTATAGTCGGGTTTGTTCGGCTTCCCCATACGGCCGATGGTCACCACTGCATGTTCGGCTGCAATAGATCCGCCCGCGATCATCACTTCGAAATGGTCTTCATGTTTTACGATCTTTTGGACTTCGGTATGGGTTTTGAGTTCAACCGAGTGTTTTTCAAGGATCTCGTCAAAAAAGTCTAAGGTACTCTCTTTGGTTCCATCCAGAAAAAGAAGGTTGCCGTCGAGTTCGACAGTCTGCCCTTTCCAGTCTTTGTCAACACGCTTGTTATCTTTATAGAACTTGCGGATCGTTGCATTGTGGTTTTCATCTTTTTCGATCAAGATGATGTCTCTCATCCCCAACAAATAGCACTCTACCGCTGCCGCGATCCCTGCCGGACCGGCACCGATAATAGCAAGTTGATACATTTTTTCTGACATATAGTCTCCCTCACTGCATATAGACATCCCCTATTCTAGCAGGAATTTATCAATGAGAAATGTTACGCGAAGGGAAAATGAAAAGGAGATGTTGGAGTGGGAAAAAAGAGAAAAGCACTTACTCCAAACGAAGTAAGTCTCAGCCTTAGTGTTTGCGTGAACCGCTGTTGTGGTAGACAAACATACTACCTGCAGTCATACCTGCAGCAGCATAAAAAATTGCGATAACATCAATAACAACCATTATCTTTCCTTTCATAAAAAATAAAAAAAGGATAGTAACGAAGCAAGATTAGATTCTGACACCGATTTCAAGAATGCTAAAGTGCAAAAGAAAAATAAAAGCCCATCTTTTTATATCACTTATCCGTAAGTGTTGGTTGTGTCGAAATCCTTTTCTGAACAACGAACACTACCTGACAGCGGTCAAAATAGTTCAAAAGGATTTCGCTATGATAACAGCTATAAATCGACAAAAAAGAGGTCCTATGTTTGACAGAGAAAAAGAGATCTGTGTCTGTAATTCACTCCATATGCAAGAGATCGCAGAGTGCATCAAAGAACACAACATCAAAACACTTGAGGAGTTGTTGGAAAATCAGGAATGCAACGTCGGAAATAAATGCGAATCGTGCCACGAAGAGGGCTTTAACAATGACGGCTACTCACTGGCCATGGTCCTCTCACTCGTCAAACAGGGACGATTATAAGTGCTAAGAAAGATGGCGAAGCTCATCTAAACCCGCTTTAAAACAGTAAAAAGTTCCAGATGTGGTGTAGATTGTGTTTAACTCAGACCGAAAGCGCACTGCTGTGTGTGAAGTGTCTGAGTTGGACGCAAGATGCGCCGAAGCTGGAACTTTTTAAAGGTGTTCTCTTCGTAGAGAGACCCCTTTGACGTGCGTTACCGGATGTGCAAAGGCAATGCCATCTCCCTTACCGACGATGTCAAGCTTATCCATTACATTCTGAATGATCTTGTCCGCAAGTTTTGTCGGAACAATAAACATCAGATCAACATCTGTCGCATCCTGCTCGAGACGGTTATAAAAATTTTGCACATCTTCAAGTCCCATACCATGGGCATCGGTAATCGTTACCCCGGAAGCACCGGCCTCTTCTGCCGCCAAAAGTGCTTCGCTTCTTCGTTCATTTGGTACGATAATATGGACGGCAGAAAATGGCATCTCGAAGGAGTGACGCTGTCCCAACCCATCAATATTGACTGTTGCGAGGCCCATGTTGTTGGCATCTTCGATCGCCTGACGCAATTCGAAAATATGCTCTTTCTCTTTCTCATGCTCACCTTTAAGCCCAAGTTTCGCAGAAATAACACCATAAAGCATGACCGTGATCATTGGAAAAAGTGACGCGAAAGCGATGAGACCAAACCCGTCAACCAGCGGGTCACGTCCTTCAATGTTCGTGGCCAGACCAAGGCCCAATGCTGCTACAAGCGGTACGGTGATCGTTGATGTTGTTACCCCGCCGCTGTCATAGGCAATCCCGATTATATATTTCGGAGCGATCACGGTCAGCGCAATCACGACCAGATAGCCGGCAATAATATAATAAACGATCTGTCCACCGTCAACAATACGAAACGATCCCAGCGCAATACCGAAAGCGACACCGAACGCAACAAAAATACGCAGCGCAAAGTCATTGATCTTACCGTCACTGATCTCTTTTGCCTTTTTGGCAATCGCAGTCAACGAAGGTTCTGCCATCGTTGTCGCAAAACCGATCGCAAAGCCAAAGGCATAAATAATAAAATGGTTATCACCCCGCGTCAACTGGTAGGCCATTGTCTCACCCAGCGAGAAAAGTCCCATCTCCAGACCCAGAATAAAGGCATAAAGGCCGATGATGACCAGTCCAAAACCGATTATCACATTTTTTAGATTTTCAATCGGCTGTTTTAATACTATATATTGAAAAAAGAAGATAATCGCCAAGATCGGTATGACATCTTTTACAACACCGAACAGCCCTTTCATGATCCCTGCGAACGAATGGTCAACAACCGCCTTAGCTTCAGGTGCCGCGATGACCTGCGCAACCGTTTGGACATCAATCAGTTCATAAACAACGATTCCGTAGACCTGGACAAAGATCATCGGTGTCAACGAAGCAAAGGCGATCAGCCCGAAACCGTCGAGAACCGGGTTACGTCCTTTAATGGTACTCGCCAGACCTATACCCAGAGCAGCGACCAGAGGAACAGTGACGGTCGAGGTTGTAACACCACCAAGGTCGTACGCCAAACCAACGATCTCAGGCGGTGCGAATGCGGTGGTCGCAACGACCAGGATGTAGCCGAAGATAATGTAGTACTGAATCGCATGACCGGTAATAATGCGCCATGCACCCAGCACGATCGCGAACCCGACAGAGAAGGCCACGACCCCGCGAAGAACACTGGCATCGATCCGCCCGCTGCTGATCGCTGCCGCCTTTTGCGCAATGACATAGAGTGCCGGTTCAGCGATCGTCGTACCAAAGCCGATCAGAAAGGCAAAGATCATGATCCAAAACGTGGAACCTTTGTGCGCAAAATCGCTGGCAAGTTTCTCACCTACCGGAAAGATGGCGACTTCAAGGCCCAGTAAAAAGACAGCAAGACCGATCCCGACGATCGTCAAGCCTATCGTCGTCGCCAGCCATCCTGCAGGTATACTTTGAATAATTGCCAATTGAAAGAATAAGATGACCAATACAATCGGTAAAAGGTCACGGAAAGACTCTTTCAACAGCAATAAAAAGGATTTAATACTCAGCATAATGACATCTCTCAAAAAGACCTGACAAGGCAGTCAGGTAAATAATTTATGTTATTTTACCTGATTGAGAGCAAAACGACGCTTTAGAAGATAAAGAGGAGAGGGTACATGGAACAGCCCATCAAAGAGGTGACCACAATACCGAGAAAAAGTATTTTTCCCTGCTTTTTATGGCCTGCGAAATAAGGAGAGGTGACCCCTTCACTGACATAGGCTTTCATCGACTTGTAGATCGTCACACCCCAGGCGACTACCGTGACAAGTGCGATGAGAATATGCACAATGAGGTACGTCAACACACCGTTGTAAGGAAGAGCACTCCCTTCCATAAAGTCATTGAAACCACCGCCAAAACGTACGCCGGCCTCAAAGATGACCACCATCACCATCGTGACAAGAAACAGTGTCGCCTGCCATTTAAAATGGGCGCGGTACTCCCCTTTGACGGCCAGGTAGATCGCGTAGCCTACCAGAAACGGTAGGAGTCCGAAAAAAATTGTAACGAGGTCCATATAGAGTGGGGCTCTTGTGCCCAAAAATCCTGCTTCAAACATGTTGTCTTGTCTACCTTTTAACAAGCGCCATCAGCGCTTCGAATTTTTTGTATCCACGTATCTGACTCATGTGTCCCTGCTTGTCGATAATGATCAAGGTCGGAAAGGAACTGACGCCGTAAGTACGTGCTTTTTGCTTGTCTGCAGCGGTCGCCTTATGCATTGTCTCGCTCTGAAACATCTCTAAAAACAGCGTTTTGTCAACGCCGACCGAGGCGACGACATCCGCGATGACATCCGTCTGCGTGATGTCCCTGCCTTCGGCATAAAACGCTTTTTGCAAAGCAGCGTAGGCATTATACTCTTTTGTCGCGTCCAATGCACGTACACTCACCACTGCCCTGCACGCCGGCTCGGTCGTGTAGTTGAACCCTTCTTGCGAAAGTGCCGCGTCATTAAAGGGGAGACCCGTTGCTTCGTGTACCGCCTGCCAATAACCCAAATGGTTTTTGAGCTTGACCTCATCGAAGATATCGCCGTCGCGCAGGCCGCCCATGATCATCGAAAAGGGGACCCCTTTGAGTGCCTCACGAAAGGGTGCCAGTTCCTCTGTAAACCCGTAACACCACGAGCACATCGGGTCGCCGACAAAGATCACCTCTGCAATATGCCCGTAGGGATTTGCAGCAAAAAGCATCTAACGTGCCAGCTTGTCGCTGAACTTCATCATAAACTTCTGCACCTTCGGCGCAACAACCGCCTGACAATACCCCTGCGTCGGGTTGATGGTAAAGTAGTTCTGGTGGTACTCTTCTGCCGGAAAGAACTCCGGTGCAGGGGAGAGTTCTGTCACGATCGGGTCGCGGAGACTCTCCTGCAGAGCTTTTGCAGACGCAATCGCCTGCTCTTTCTGCTCTTCATTGTAATAGAAGATGACAGAGCGGTACTGTGTACCCCGGTCTGCGCCCTGATAGTTGAGCGTGGTCGGGTCATGAATGACCCAGAAGATGTCGAGCAGTTCACTGAAGCTGATAATGTCGGCATCGAAGGTAATCTCAACCACCTCGGCATGCCCCGTCGTCCCGCTGCAGACGTCTCTGTAGGTAGGGTTCGGGTTCGGCCCGCCGGCATAGCCGCTGATCGCCGACTCCACCCCTTTAACCCGGTTGTACACCGCCTCGATACACCAGAAACACCCGCCGCCCAAAAGCGCTTTTTGCATATTTGCCATTAGCTCATCCTCTATTGATTTCCCGTGATTATGCTCATTTTTGGCTTTACCGACCCTATCGTTCTCAAGCAAAAGAAAATCAGAAAGATTGTTTAAGGGCAAGAGTTTTAGTTGCTATCAGATAAGCTATCACAATCATAGAACGGGAATTAACATGTTAAAACAAATAAGTTTGATAACAATAGTAGCAGTGATGACAATGATCTTTCTGAGCGGGTGTAGTCAGAGTGACGGGAATTCTACAAGCAACCTTGCACCTGGTGGTGAAGTCATCAATGGCTACACCTTACCGCCGGAACCGGATCCGGTAATCAACAATGCAACATTGCTTGGAGTTGACAGTAATGACAATGGTGTGCGTGACGATGTGGAACGATATGTTATCGAGCGTTTTGCAGAAGAAGAATTTCCTAAAACGCGCACAGCGTTGGCAATACAATATGCTTGGGCGATGCAAAAAACCATAGAAAGTCCTACTCGAGATAGTGTGAAATATAGTCACGATGCTATTGATTGCGAATATTATTGGTTTAGACAGAAACAACTTGAACAAAGCAAACAATTGTCTGATTCATTAAAAGTAGATCGTCGTACCGCAATAGAGGTAGGTTCTGATATGGCAAAGTGGCGTTTAAAATACGGGGTATACAATGATCAAGCACTTAATGGAAAAATATTTAATACCAGTGAGCGTATGAATCAAAATTTTTCTTTTAATAGTGCTATGAGTGGAGGGATGTATCCAGGTCGTGATGAAAGTATAGAAAATTGTCAGACAAACATAGATCTATTTGGTGAATAAGGTGAAACAATTAATATTTCTTTTTTTTATTACAGTTTCTTCATTATTTTCAAGCCAAATCGATGAAATTACACCCCAGGGGTTGAATCTCCAACGCCTAATTCCGTGATTGTGATTATATTTTCTTCTTCAAAACCCCGTATATCTTCGCCATCATCGGTGTCGGCAGACGCAGGT
>JBFEJN010000029.1:0-30137 GCA_041553195.1 Sulfurimonadaceae bacterium | reverse complement strand
TAGGTACGGGTTAGCGTAAAGAGCGATAAGAGCAATAACAAGTGTATAGATAACTTGTGCTTCGATCATTGCAAGAGCGATGAACATTGTAGTCATTAGCTTTCCGCCAAGACCTGGGTTACGTGCAGTACCAGCGATAGTAGCAGCAGCAGTGTGACCCATACCGATAGCTCCACCAAGAGCAGCAAGACCAAGACCAACACCAGCAGCGATCATTGAGTACGCTTTAAGAGTTTGGTTAGCAACGTCTGCGTCAGCAGCAAATGCAGTAGCAGCAAGTGCTAGCATCATTAATACGATTTTTTTCATAATGTTTCTCCGTGTAAAAATCAAAGTCCGTTCGGCTAGCGTAACCCATCTAAATCGATGAGCCATGACCACATAAATGCGAGCCATGTCCCTACTTAACACTTTGTATGCGGGATTATAGTGTGCAGGTTATAAATGTTTGTTTAAATCAGAGTGGTTTTTTACAGATTTTCTTGTCAATTCACGCATTTAGTCTTGCTATCGAAAGTCCATTGGCAAAAAAAGCCGTCTTGCAGACAATCAAATGCCGTTTCTCCATTACCATCAGAGCCTGAAGGCTAAACTTTAGATCGGCCAAGGGAGATCTTGTTTCCTTTGAACTCGAGGATCTCGACCTTGATAGCATCGCCGACACTGATGACATCGGCGATATTGTTTACATGTTCATCTGAGATCTTGGAGACATGGAGCAATCCGTCAACCCCGCCCGGCAGTTCGATGAACGCCCCAAAATCGACAATACGCTTGACCTTGCCGTCAATAATATCACCGACCTGATATTCCGGAGCCGCTTCGCGTTCTTTGGAAGCGATCTCTTCAATATGCTGACGTGCCGCTTTAATACCCTTGCGGTTCGTACCTGAGACTTTGACCTTGCCGCCTTTGCGGTCAATGTCGATCGCCACCTCAAATTTCTCTATGATCTCGCGAATGGTCTTACCGGCCTGACCGATGATCTCACCCACACGGGAAGGATCAATGTGGAAAATATCATGACTTGGAAGGTCCTCGCGCAGTCTGATCTCCTGCTCCGCTTTTTCCATAATCTCAATGATGTGTCTGCGTCCTTCTCTCGCCTGATATAAAGCCTTTTCAAGGACATCAAACGAAATACCGCCCAGCTTAATATCCATCTGCAACGCAGAAATCCCCTCTTTTGACCCGGTTACTTTAAAATCCAGATCACCGTCATGGTCTTCGAGACCTGTGATGTCAGACAAAATGGCATAATTATCACCTTCAGAGACCATACCCATCGCGATACCGGCAACCGTATCGGTCAATGGAATGTCACCGGCACGCATGGCCATATAACCGCCGCAAACCGTAGCCATTGATGACGAACCGTTTGACTCCAGTATCTCCGAGACAAGACGGATTGTGTTAGACGGAGACTCCAAAGTACATGCCAAGGCACGTTTAGCCAAATTTCCATGTCCCAGTTCCCGTCGTTTGGGTGCGCCCATCGGTGAAGCTTCGCCGACAGAAAATCCCGGAAAGTTGTAGTGCACCATAAACCGTTCGCTCTGCTGGGCAGAGTCCGTCAATGTTTCAAACATCTGTGCATCTTTGTCACCGCCAAGCGTCAGAACGACCAAAGCCTGCGTCTGACCCCGGGTAAAAAGGCAAGACGCATGAGCCGAAGGCAATACATTAGTCTTGATATCAATAGGACGTATTTCGCTCAATGTCCGCCCGTCGGCACGAACACCTTCATCCAGGATCGCTTGACGGACCATTGCCGTTTTCACTTTGACCAGTGCCATCTTGACATGTTCTTTATCCCACTCGCCATGCGTTTCCAAAATCTCATTTCGTATCTTACGCAAGGCATTGGAACGTTCACTTTTAGCCATCTGGCTGATAGCCTCTTTGACCACGTTAAGATGGTTCGTACGAATATACTCTTCAATTGCTGCGGTGTCCTCAACCTTGTGCAATACCATCGGGATCGGCTCTTTGACAAAAGGAGTAAAAGCACTCTCATAGGCCTCATTCAAATTTTTCAGTGTCTCCTGTACCTTTGAGAGTATCGCTATAAATTCCTCTTCACCCAATATATTGGAACGATAGGTCTCAATCGTATCGACACCCATTGCCGGATCGATCATCGGATCGACCATGGCAGTTGACAACAGTTCAACCTCAACAGAGCCCTGAGCTTTCATCTCGATCATCAGCAGATCACTCTTGCTGCCGGCAACGTAAAGGTCCAGTGTACTTTCTGCCAGTTGTGCCATCGTAGGGTTGACGATCAATGTACCCTCGACCTTTGCAACGCGGCAGGCAGTCACAGAGGTCTTAATATCAATGTCCGATACATACAGTGCAGCCGAAGCTGCGTTGAGTGCCAGTGACTGGAGGTCAGACTCTTCATCCGCACTCAAGACCATAATCGTGATCTGTATGGGATTCGTGAATCCTTTTGGGAAAAGTGGTCGCAAAGAGCGATCAATTATGCGTGATGTAAGTGCTTCAAAATCACTCGGTTTACTCTCACGCTTAATGTAGCCGCCCGGAAACTTTCCGGCAGCATAGGCTTTTTCAACATATTGCACCGTCAGAGGGAGAAACTCACCGCCGGCAAACTCATTTTCATCGATCACAACCGTTGCCAACATCACCGTTTTGCCGCTTTTCAACCAAATGGAACCATTGGCCTGTTTTGCTACTGCATTAAGAGCATACTCTTCGTTTTTGTTGTCTAAATCTATTAATACGTCGTAATCCATCTTATTCTCCTAGATACTTTTCGATCTGTTCATCCGTTACGGTAGCAAACTCTTCATAATAACTTTTAGTATCGACATAATCATGCAAGGCTGAGACCAAGAAGATCTCATCCGTAAGAGGTTCGAGGCCATCCAACAGGTCAACAGGGAGGATAGGCACGGCGACATAGACTGCTTTTGGATTCATCGCCAAAATAGTCTTAATAGCGGCCATTAGTTTTAATCCGCTTTCGGCCCCTTCATCAACCAACATTACTGTCTTGCCCTGCATTTTCTGAAAATGCTTACCCTTGCGGTATTTGTAGATCGAGCTGAGAATTTTTTCTTCGTGTTTACGAGAGGCTTCCCCATAGATATAATCATGGGTGATCTCAAAGACTTCCACCAGTTTTTCATTAATAACGATCTCTTCGTATTCACTGACACGAGCCAGTTCACATTCACTGTTTTTCGGTGCATATATGCCGGCTGAGAAAAGAAAGTCTTTTGGTAGTTGCAGACGGGTATTAAGGTAATGGATGAGCTCCAATCCACCCGAAGAGACCGCGACAAGATTCCACTTTTCCTGCTTCATCCGGTCAAGCGGTAACTGCTCTTTAAGTCTGATCGCTGCATCACTGCGGTTTTTGAACATATATTTTCTGCCGTTCACCTTCACTCCTTATCGACTTTTTAAAGTCTCTGTCGTTCTATAGTTTACTTCAGAACCGCCTAAAGGTTTCATAATAATCGTAAAATAGACATATTTATCAAAGACACTGCTTGTGATACCGCCGTTCAAGAGTACCGGACGATTATTTTCAACATATCTCAAACCGAATTCCCAACACCGTTTGGAATAGAGAAAACCGATTTCGGAATATTTTTTGATACTGTTTTCAATATCAAACGCGTATTTGCCAAAGTACTTATAATGCTGGTCATACTGGTACGAAGCATCTGCATTCATATAGTTGGTATAAGGTTCGATAGTGTCTCTATAGGCCTTGTTCTCATACAGATAAGAAAATCCGACATTAAACTTCTGATCCATATAGCGCAGTGTGTTCAAAGACTTTGACCATTCATTGCGCTGAAAACTGTAAAAGGTGTCGTCATAGAATGAGATATTGTCCGTAATATTCCAACGGAATTCATTTTCAAAATCACCTAAACCACTTTTTTGATCGGCGGTTGTCTGAACAATAATAGGCTGGGAAAGCCGATGATAGATCTTCTCTTTACCGCTGCTGTCGATAAGGTATTGCGTAAGCTCCAGATCGACATTGTCTGCGACACTGTTAAGGGTGTAAAACTCACAATCCAGGTTGGTCGAATCACCGGTTGAACAGTTGTTTTCAACATTGTCATAATAGCCGGTTTTCTGATCACTGCCGAATTTAATATATTTAGCTGAAACCCCGACTGTATGGGCGTTTTCTTCATACCCTTTGGTCAGATAAGTCCCCACTTCCACCACATGGGAAAGACTTCCGTAATAGCCTTGGTCGTAAATATCATTCGAAACATTCGCATCGGGAGAACTTCGAAAGTCGATCAATCGTCCGTTCAGTTCTGCCGTATACGCTACATTGACATATTCATCAAACAGTGTGGCCTGGAGAGATACCGGTACATTGATATTGATCTCTTCACCTTCTTTACCTTCTTCTCGAACATAATTGTTGGCAAGAACGTTTGCGGTATAAAACAGGTGTTGATCCAAAAAAGTATCAAGGTAATGATGATACTGGATGATCGGAAGCTTCTGAATCGTTGCCTTTCGCTTGTCAATGTTTTGCGGGTCAAGGTCCAGATAATATTTTAAATAGGTACCATAATAGTCATCTTCTTCATTATAGAAAAGGTTCACACGAGAATAGATCTGGTTGGACGTGACGTTGTTGATGGTGTCATTACTTGCGAGATTCAGATAATCAACATCGTTCATCCACTTTACATCACTGTAGAGCCCGGATTGACCCTCAAGGTCCAATCCTAACCAGTGTTGCAATACACGACTGTTCTCATACTCAAAACCAAAACCGTAATGCCGGTCATTTTGGAGATTGTTTTCTGAAAAGTAAGT
Organism: Sulfurimonadaceae bacterium; assembly: GCA_041553195.1. Classification (GTDB taxonomy): domain Bacteria; phylum Campylobacterota; class Campylobacteria; order Campylobacterales; family Sulfurimonadaceae; genus Sulfonitrofixus. The sequence goes on along the minus strand of JBFEJN010000029.1, from coordinate 25,307 downwards.
CGATTTTTCGGTAAAGTATCCAAGCGTTACACTCCCTTTGGAGTCTTTGGAGTCAACAAAACGCAAGGTCCCATAAAGGCCTTTACCGCGCAAGCTTCGCATCTGAGGCTTAAGCTCAATATCAATCTGGTCGCCGATAACGATGTAGAGCGGTTGTTCGTAATAGAAACCTTCCGAACCCGAAAGACCGAATGAAGGCATCAACAATCCGCTACGCCTTGTTCTGTCCATCGAATAGCCGAAATACGGAAGGTAGAAAACCGGTATTCCGCTGATGTGGAACCGGGCATTGTAAAGGTTCAGCCATTTTGTCTCGTCATCATAGTCCGAACTTGTGAAATAGATCTCCCACATCGGATTATCCGGATTACAACCTGAAACAATACCGCTTTCAATGTCAAATTTATTTTCACACGCCGTCGTCTTCTGTGCAGAGACCCAAAGCTGTGTCTCCTTTTCCAGCAGATACAATGGCGATATCTCACGTTCATTTTTTTGCATATTGAACTTGACATACTCACCCACGAGCTGATATTCACTCCCCTTAAGGGTCACAACATTGCCAAAGAGCTCAATGACCGTACTGTTTTTATCATAGCTTGCTCTGTCTGCTGTGATGTAGGCATCTTGATAGATAATGAGGACATCACCCTCGGCCACGACAGTTGTACCGGACTGTTCTATATTTTTAGCATAAAATTCCACTTGATCAGCGGCATATAGAGTGCTAACGAAAACAATAAACCAAAGAAGATATCTAGCCATTTACAACCAAGGTACGCGCAGTTTTGTCATGCCAGCTCTGTCTGTTTTTACTGTAAAAAGCCCAAACAAACCCCAAATAAAAGATCATTTCACTGATAATACGGAATACCCCGCGATTTAAAGCACTGCCGAAGATCGGTTTCTGCAGGGTCATTGCATCGACCACTCTGATCTTGACAAAGATCTTCCCCAACGTTGCCCCATAGGCATAGACAAACAGTGTTTGATACACGATTTTTATCAGCAAATACTCAAAGGTAAAACTGTTGATCAATGCGACCATTGCATCAGGATCACTTATTCCGGAGATCTGATCAAAAATAATAAAAAGAAAGAGAAAGGCCAGTAGAAATTCATCAATGAAAAAGGCAAGAGCACGCTTCTGAATCGTTGCTAATTCCAGACCAGCATCGTCAAGACGGCGTTCTACCTCATCATTCACAATACAAGCCTACAGTGCTTGATAAGCGATGTCGGTACGAAGTTTCTTACCTGCATAATGCACTTGACCGCAAAGCGCATACGCCCGGTCACGGGCTTCTCGGATACTCTTGCCCAGACCGACACAGACAAGGACACGTCCACCGTCCGCATACAGCTTGCCATCTTCGTCGGAGCTGACACCGGCATACGAAATATGCGTGTTTTCTCTAATCTCATCATGAACGATCTCGTCAACCACGATCTCGGCAGGCGGCGTTGAACTGTAAGGGTAATCTTTACTCGCCATCACGACACCGACCGCGTATTCATCAGAAAACTCTACATTCAGCGTGTCAAGTTGTTTCGTTGCCGCTTTGTAGAACAGTTCCGAGGCCGGTGTTTTCAATAGCGGCATCAGGATCTCACATTCAGGGTCTCCGAAACGGACATTGAATTCCAAGGTGATCGGTTCGCCGTTTACGACCATGATACCGATAAAAAGCACCCCCTCGAATGGCGCGCCTTCTGCCTTCATCCCGTTCAGTGTTGGACGGATAATGCGATCTTTGACTTTTTCGTAAAGGACATCATCAACCAGCGGTGTCGGGGCATAAGCTCCCATTCCACCGGTATTTGGACCCTGGTCGCCGTCTAAAAGACGTTTATGGTCTTGCGCAGCCTGCAGAAGGATGAAGTCGTCACCGTCACAGATGGCGAACATGGAAAGCTCATACCCGTCCAGGAACTCTTCGACAATGACTTTTTTACCCGCATCACCGAAAGACTTGCCGCTCAACATCTCGGAGACCGCTTTTTTCGCCTCGTCATGGCTCATTGCGATGATGACCCCTTTACCGCCGCAAAGGCCGTCTGCCTTGACAACGATCGGTGCTTCGAGACTCATAATGAATTTAAACGCCTCTTCAATATGCCCTGTTTCGATGTAGCGCGCTGTCGGGATCTCATACTTTGCCAAAAAGTTTTTCATGTAGACTTTCGAGCCTTCAAGCTGTGCCGCCTCTTTGCTTGGGCCGAAGATCGTCAAACCCTTTGCTTTAAAGATGTCCACGACACCGTCAACCAGCGGTGCTTCCGGACCGACAATGGTTAAGTCAATGTTGTTGGCGATAGCAAAATCGGCCAGCGCATCATACTCTTTGATACTGAGGTTTTCACCCAGCGTGTTGGTCGCCCCGTTACCCGGAGCAAAATAGAGTTTCTCTACCGCTTCATCTTTTTTCAATGCGCGTCCAATAGAAAACTCACGTCCACCGCTACCCAATATCAATATGTTCATATGTTGCTCCAAAATATTTCTGTCATCATCTAATTTTTAGAAAGTTGACCGTGTTCAATTTTATAAAAACTAGAATGGTACCCGAGTGGCCGGTCCGCAATTAGCTTTGGTTCTCAAAGCCGAAAAAACAGCAAATCGAGCGTCCCATCAGGCCGCAATCTCTCTGGTTTGACCCATCAAACAAGACTACCGCACACAAGGACATCTACAATGATTCGCTAAAAGAAAATGTAGAACCCTCATATATGCGAGAAATCGCACCACCCAGGCTAATAGTTATTATACAAAAACAGAGCTTTTTTAGGCATAAAAAAGTGCATTCTTTTTGGGTAAGATTGCCTCTAAAGGAACCCATTCCTGCAGACATTATGAGTGGCTGTTAAATACAGTTCACAACTGCTTTGCCAATCTCACACACGCATCGACACTGGGTGTGTCGGGCATGAGGAATTTAACCTCAGGAGGAAGCGCTTTCGCTGTGGTTGTACCGATGACAACCACTCTGAACCCGGGTTGAAAACTGAAAAGTTCCAAAAAGCACGCTATTGTAAATGGCGACGTGAAAATCAATACCGCATTGTCGGGCAGTACAATATCACGACACGCGTTGTTGCATGAGGTCTCATAGACGATCACATCATCCATGACAATCCCCTTATCTATAACACGTTGTTTGAAATTGGACGCCACCACTTTCGGACGGGGATAAAGCCAACGCAGCAAAGCGTATTTATGGACAATGATCTCATCCAACGAATTCCCATAGCCATCGCCTCTCTCAAGAAGAATCCCCCCCGCCTTTTTGACCATCTCTTCCGTATTTGCAGCAACGCTCAATACAGGCAGCTCTTTCCACTCCGGTGAGATCTTTTCGAGAGCGATCACCGCCTGCTTGGAGGTCAGGACAATAGCATCATAATCATGAAAATTAATGGTCGGTTGCAAGAAGTGTGTGTCTAAAATAGGAACGTGCGTGGCATCAGGGTGAGATGTTTTGGAAAAGAGAAAGATAGAACGTCTATTACTATTGGTCATTTCAGCCTCGATCTATTACACGCGTTTTGTTTTTAAATCTTATTATAACGGTAAAAATGAGGAGTTTGGTGTAGATTGTGCTGAAGTGATCCCGAAAAAACTTCATGGTTTTGCGGACCAACACGTCTCCTAATTGTCAAAAATCAGGGTAAGTTTGGTGTGAATTGGGATGTTGTGAGGTTGAGGCATAGTGGACTATGCTGATGCCTCACTCATTTCAAAGCGCGCCGAAATCGCCTTGATTTTATTCCCACTCGATTGTTGCCGGTGGCTTTGATGAGATATCATAGACCACGCGGTTAATACCGTCAACCTCATTGATAATACGACGGGAAATACGCTCTAGCAGGTCATGCGGAAGGTGGGCAAAGGTTGCCGTCATACCATCGACTGCTTCAACGACACGGACACAGACCGTGTTGTCATATGTACGGTTATCACCCATAACACCGACCGACTTAACATTCAGAAGGACGGCAAAGGCTTGCCATGTGCGGGCATAGTATCCGCTTGCTTTAAGTTCATCGAGAAGGATCACGTCTGCTTCACGAAGCAGGTTCAGATCAGCAGGGTTTACATCCCCCATAATACGAATCGCCAGACCTGGTCCAGGGAATGGATGACGGTTGATCATTCCCTCAGGAAGACCTAACTCCAGACCCATTTTACGGACTTCATCTTTAAACAGTTCACGTAACGGCTCGATAAGCTCGAAATCCATCCAGTCCGGAAGACCGCCGACATTGTGATGAGATTTGATGACCTCAGACGGACCGTTAACTGAAATAGACTCGATAACATCCGGGTAGAGTGTCCCCTGGGCAAGAAACTTAATACCTTCGTGTTTTTTCGCCTCTTTTTCAAACTCTTCGATAAACGTGTGACCGATGATCTTACGTTTTGTCTCAGGGTCAGAGACACCTGCCAGTTTACCCAGAAAGTTGTCAACAGCATCAACCGTGACCAAAGGCACTTTCAGGTTAATCTTAAAGACCTGCTCGACCTGCTCACGTTCCCCTTTTCGAAGAAGACCGTTGTCCACAAATACAGGGATCAACTGATCACCGATCGCTTCATACAACAGCGCTGCAACAACAGACGAGTCAACCCCGCCGCTTAGACCACAAAGCACTTTTCCGTCACCCACTTTTTCGCGAATGATCTGGATCTGTTCTTTCAAGAAGTGTCCCATCTCCCATTTCTCTGTCACACCACAGATCTTGCGTGCAAAGTTACGAAGCATCAGGTAACCCTCTTCCGAGTGGTTAACTTCCGGGTGGAACTGCATCGCGTAGACGCGTTTCTCTTCATTGGCAATGGCAGCAAACGGTGAATTTGCTGAAATGGCGATAGGTGTAAAGCCCTCCGGAAGGACATCGACACGGTCACTATGGCTCATCCAAACCGTTGTACCGTTGTCAACGTTATCGAACAGTGCTGATTCCTTGACAATCTCAAGCTCAGCTTTACCATATTCATGATGGTCTGATCTAATAACAGATCCGCCGAAATCGACAGCAATACGCTGCATGCCGTAACAGATCCCGAGAACAGGGATACCCATGTTATAGACCTCTTGATCTACTTCATAAGCATCTTTGTTATAGACGGACGAAGGACCGCCGCTGAGAATAATACCTTGTGGATTTTTAGCCTTAATGGCATCGATCTTTGTGTGATACGGAAGGATCTCACAATAGATCTTCTCTTCACGCATACGACGTGCGATCAACTGTGTGTACTGAGAACCAAAATCTAAAACAACTATACTGACGTGTTTCAAAACAATGCCTTTATAAAAAATAAGTAAGAAAGGATAACTGAAAGAGGATTAGAAGCCGCTTTTATAGAAGCAAAAGCATGCTAAACAAAGTTTTAACAAAAGGGCGAATGCCCTTAAAAAAGTTGCTTAGTAGATACCAAGGATCTGGAACTGAACATACCAAAGCCCCATCGAAAGCATATAGCCTGCAAGGATTGTCCATGCATATCGCATGTGTGAACCAAAGGTATAAATACCACGGAGACGTCCCATAACACCGACACCTGCAGCAGAGCCAAAGCTGATGAGACTACCGCCGATACCAGCTGTCAGTGTGACAAGCATCCACTGATCTAACGTCATCTCAGGTGACGCTTTCAAAATAGCGCTCATGACCGGAACATTGTCCACAACTGCCGAGATGAAACCGACACCGATATTTGCGGCAGTCGGTCCGACCAGACTGTAAAGGTCATGAACATAGTTCAAAAATCCCAGGTAATGCAATGCACCGACCGCAGAAAGAATTCCGAAGAAAAAGAGAAGCGTATCATTCTCGATCTTCTGCATATTGACAAAAATATCAAATGAGTCTGCTTTCTGCTGCGTCAGATGGAACGAGTAAAGTTTTAAGATCGATAAACCAAACAGCATACCCCACATCGCCGGGAAGTGAAAAAACTGATGCCCAAGCACTGCGATCAGGATCGTTGAAGCACCCAACCATACAACGACCATACCGCCATCACGCATCTTTGGTTTTGTTTCACTTGCCGCATCGAATGGCGGCTGTCCGTTTGGAACAACTCGACTCAACAACCATGCTGTCAACATCCATCCGCCGATCGCCGGTACGAACAAGAAAAGGAAGTCAATAAATTCCCCTTTTTGTGCTGTCCACGCCATCAAGGTCGTAATGTCACCAAATGGGCTCCAGGCGCCACCTGCATTTGCGGCAACGACAATATTGATCGCCCCCGGGACCAAAAATTTGTGGTTCTCTTTATCGATCGTAAACAGTACGGTAGAAAGGATCAATGCTGTTGTCAGGTTGTCCGCGACAGGTGAGATAAAAAATGCCAGCAGGCCGGTTAACCAAAAAAGCTTCTTATAGGTGTACCCCTTCGATACCAGGTTATATTTCATGACATCAAATACGCCACGTTCGATCAGTGTCTCGATAAAGGTCATCGCCACAAAGAGGAAAAAGAATATTTCGGCGATCTCTTCGATCAACATCTGCATCTCGTGATGCAATGGCGAGGGGTCCATCGAATTGAACGTGTAGTAAATACCGATCAGCATAAAAGAGAAAGTACCGATAAACAGTGCCGGTTTGGCCTTGTTGATCTCATATTTCTCTTCGGTCGCTATAAAATAGTAACCAATTATAAAGACCGCTAAAACAGCAAATCCAACCCATGTTGTTGATAAATTCAGCATGTTGTCATGCATATAATACTCCCAGTTTTTATAGATAAGACACCTCCTCGGTGTACTTACTTTTGTCGGTAGTGAACACCTACCGACTCTTTACGTTCCAATGCCGAACGCACAATTTCCTGTGCCGTCAATAATCGAAGTTTTAACAGTCGGCCAATCGGGCTTTTCAGCATTGTATTGATCGCATCAAGCGCACCTTCAAGTCCCTCAGTCGTTCGTACGATCGAAACATGATCCCACATTATACGGCGCAGCTGCTCTTTTTTTTCTTTATCACCCTCTACGTACAGTGTTTCTGTGTTCTTGACAAACGGACCATGACACGCTGTTCCCGGTTCACTGTTCAGAATACCCGCGGCGCGCTTGGCAAACACCAAACCCTCAAGTAAAGAGTTGCTGGCTAGGCGATTGGCACCATGGACACCGGTTGACGCCACTTCTCCGATCGCATAAAGTCCTTTTACGCTTGGGACACGTCCATCAAGATCTGTTTTGATCCCTCCAATAGCATAATGAAACGCCGGCGAGATCGGTACTTTGTCTTTAGGCAAATTGTAACCGAGGGCCGCAAAACGGTTCTCAATATTTGGAAAACGGTGTTTAAAATAGTCGTAATCAAAACTCTTGAACGAAAGGTAGACCTGCTTTTTTGTTTTTTGAGCATAATCAAAGATCGCACGACTGACGATATCACGCGGTGCCATCTCCCCACGTTCATCATAATCAAACAAGAATCGATAGCCGAGGTCATCAACAACCTGTGCCCCTTCGCCTCGCAACGCTTCAGTAAGCAGCTGTTTTTGGGCTGTCGTATTATCGACATAGACTGTAGGATGGAACTGCAGCATCTCCATATTTTCGAGTTCGATACCCTTTTCCAGACAGATGCCGTGCAGTTCGCCACTGATACTTGAGGCATTGGTATGATATTCGAACAAAGCGCCTACTCCGCCGCTGGCAATAACGACCGAATGGGCCAGGATCTCTTTTCGCTCACCTCGATGCATCACGACGATACCGCAGACCTGACCCTCTTCCAACAGAAGATCGATCACCGTTGCTTTTTCCAACATAGGGTGCGGGTTTTTTTCAAGCAGGAAATGGTGCAGGTAACGTCCTGTGGCGTCTCCTCCGGCATGCAAGATCCGTTTTTCCGAATGGGCCGCCTCTTGCGTATAGAGCAATCTGCCGTTTTCATCGGCATCAAATTCAAATCCGCGTTTAATCAGGTCATGGATGACCTCTTGTGAGTTTTGACTTAACACTTCAACAGCCTCTTTGTTGCACAGTCCTGCTCCGGCAACCAAGGTATCATCAATATGAACCGGGATATCACTGTCATCTTTGGCAGTAGTGACACCGCCCTGAGCATAAAAGGTATTACACTCCCAAGGGTGGGCTTTGTTGACGATCAAGACTTTTTTGTCACGTGGCAAATTGATCGCGGTATAGAGACCGGCTATCCCTGCTCCGACGATTACAACATCATAATGTACCATGGCGCCTACTTTTCTTGCATTGAGGGCGTATAAAAAGGATCGTCTTTGTATCCGCAACCTGACAAAGTTAATAAGCTAACTGTTATAATCACTGAATGAAAAATTCGGCTCAGGTTCTCTCGCATATCGTTCACCAACCCCAATATAAAAAATTAGCACAACACCAATGTATTGATGCTATTAAAACGCTTTTGCCGCCGCATTTGCAAACAATGGTCAGTTTTGCCTATGTCAAGCATAAAGTACTCTATTTTGTTCTCAGCCATCCCGGCGCTAAACAAGAGTTCGATATTATCATCGCTTCAATTAAAACACCTTTAAAACTTTATCCGCCGCAAAAGTGCCAGGAGCTGGACTTTGACGACATTCGGGCCTATGTCTCGCACAAACCTGTTAGCCCAGCCTCTGAGACCACAAAAGAGACCGTCCCTTTGTATGAAGAGCGTGCGAACGGTGATTTCGAGAATCCGGTCAAAGACCAAAGACTTCATAATATCATCGAAAAGATACGTACCAGCATCCATGATCGACAAAATTAAAAACCTCCCGAAAACGCCCGGTATTTACCAATATTTTGACAAGAGCGGTAGACTGCTCTATGTCGGCAAAGCAAAAAACCTGTTCAGCCGGGTCAAAAGCTACTTCCTTTTCACACCGCAGCTGCGGGCGAATCCAAAATTATCGCCGCGCATCGTTAAAATGCTCAGCGAGACGGAATCGATGCATTATATTGTCGTCAACAGTGAGCATGACGCGCTCATCTTAGAAAATTCATTGATCAAGCAGCTCAAACCGAAATACAACATTCTGCTGCGCGACGATAAAACGTACCCTTACATCTACATTGACACCAATGAAAAATATCCCCGGTTCGAAATCACCCGCAAGGTTCTTAACGGCAAAAACATTCAATATTTCGGCCCTTACTCTGTCGGCGCGCGTGATATTTTGGACTCCATCTACGAACTGTGTAAATTGGTCCAGAAAAAGAGTTGTCTCAACGGGAAAAAAGCCTGTCTATACTACCAGATGGACCAGTGCCTTGCCCCCTGTGAAAAAGCTGTTCCGGTAGAATTCTACAACAGTATCGTAGCTGAGGCCATACAATACATTGAAAACAAGAGCCTTCTCCTTGACAGACTCAAAGAGAAGATGGCTTTTTATGCCGAAAACCTCCGCTTTGAAGAAGCCGGCACTCTTCGCGACCGAATAGACCGTATTGCCAAAAGCGAGTTGATCTCACAAATCGATCTGGCATCCACAGAAAACTACGATATCTTTGCCATCAGTCACAATGAGCAGCGTGCTGCTGTCGTCCGTCTTTTTATGCGTGCTGGCAAGATCATCTCTTCGACCCATGACTTTATCAACCTTAACAGCGGTTTTGACCTGGATGAGGCCTATGAACGGGCCATCATCGAATTTTATGGCCAGAACAAACCACCCGTTATCGCACCGATTCTGATTGCCCATGACTTTCAAGAACGAACTCTTGTCCAGGAACACCTTTCACTCCTTTTTGAACGAAAAGCAAGTATCACCGTTCCTCAGCGCGGCAGCAAAAAGAATCTCGTTGATCTGGCTTATACCAATGCCACGGAGCTGTTGCGCCAACGTAAGGTGAGTTCCACCGAGCATCTCGCAGAACAGCTTCAAGAGCTGCTTGCACTCGAAACGCTACCCCGCCGGATCGAAGTCTTCGACAATTCGCATATGGCAGGCGAAGCAACGGTAGGGGGGATGATCACCTTTGACGGCGAAGATTTTGACAAGTCGGGGTATCGTCACTATCATCTTCAAGCGCGCGATGAGTATGGACAGATGAGAGAGACCCTGACACGCCGTATCAACGGTTTTGAGGAAAATCCGCCGCCCGATCTCTGGCTGATCGACGGCGGAACGACCCTGCTCTCTTTGGCTAAAGAGCTTCTTGATTCGGCAGGTGTCAACCTTGACGTCATCGCAATTTCAAAAGAGAAGATCGATGCCAAGTCTCATCGGGCAAAAGGCAGTGCACACGATCAGCTTCATACTCTGCAAGAGAGTTTCAGACTTTCGCCTTCAGACAAACGTTTACAATGGATGCAACGTCTTCGTGATGAGGCACACCGTTATGCCATTACTTTTCATAAAAAGACAAAATTAAAACGGGACCAGGATTCAAAACTTCTGAATACACATGGTATTTCTCCGGCCAAAGTGAAGAAACTAATGCAGCATCTGGGAACATTTGAAGCACTGAAAAGTGCTACGGAAAGTGAAATTGCAGCGATCTTGAATAAAAGTGACGCAAAAAAAATCAAGTTGGTATATAAATAAGTTATATTTGCTTTGAATTATGATATATTTACTCAAACTCCCAAAAATTGGGAATCTTTAAAAGCTTTAATCTTTAAGTTTTTGAAGGTTTCCAACGCAAAGGCACCTCTGAAGATCATACTTAAGTATCACGAAGAGAAAGCATACTTTTCGTTGACTCTGTTAAAGACCTGGTCTGAACCAAGTCAAAACAAGAAAGCGGAACTGTATCTTTCTCTTCACAAAAGTAACTTTGAGTATGCTTGATTTAGAAGTACCTTTGTACAGAGTGTTTAGAAAATAAATGAGGTTCTAAAATGGAAAGACCTGAAGCAATTGATGAGGAATTCGTCTTCGAAGGACGTGCAATCATTAGTCAGACAGATACAAAAGGTGTCATTGTTTTCGCTAATCGAAAGTTCTGTGAGATATCCGGATATTCATCTGATGAACTGATTGGACAGCCACATAATGTTATTCGCCATCCCGATATGCCAAAAGCAGCTTTTGCTCAAATGTGGGAAACAATCACCGGTGGGCAATCTTGGCACGGCATCGTAAAGAACTTACGTAAAGATGGGCTTTACTACTGGGTAGAAACGGAAATCTCACCGCTTCGTGATGATGATGGAAATGTTACCGGCTATATTGCTGCTCGTAAGCCCGCAAGTCGTAAAAACATTGACGAAGTCGCACAAGTGTATAAAACGATGTTAGAAAAAGAGAAGTAAGGAGTTTATGTGCTAATTTACGATCACAACAAAGAGTTTATCGGAATTGACGATGAAAGTTTAAAGCTTCTCGGTTACAATCGATTTGAAGACCTAATCCATGAGCATAAAGATGTTGCCGAACTGTTTGTCAAAAAACCGGGCTATATCCATAATTTTACCAATTTTCCATGGATCGATTTCGTCATGCATGCAGAATCCGATGATGCCAAAGTCATTATTGCAGGTAAATCCAAAGCTTTTTCTGCCGTCATCGAGATCCTGAAACTTCATCTTAGCAAAGCACCTGATGAAGACGCTTACATGATCAAACTTAAAAATATTCAGAACTATCAGCTAGATGCTTCAGAACGTCCGGAACCTGCTGCAGCACCATTTGACCTGGAAACAAAAGAGTTCAACAAGCCGCCTGAAACAGTGCCGTCAGCTGCCCCATCAGCGCCACAACCTCAAGCTGAGATTGAGATAGAACCAGTTGTTCAAGAACCGAAGGTACAAGAACCATTAACCTTGGATGAAGACATCTTTATTCAAGATGATCAACCATCGACACCTTTTGCAGCCCCTGAAAAAAATGAAGAGTTTGATATCTTTTTCCATGATGAAGAAGAAGTAGAAGAGCCGCAACGCATTGAAATAGAGCCGGAATTCCCGACCAAAGAGGAATCTGTCTTTGACAGTATTGTTGAAAAAGAGAGTGCTGCACCTATGTTGGGCTCTTACCTTACTGAACAGGACAAAGCCTACCTTGCAGACTTGAAATTCAGTGAAGACTATGTCTATGATCCTCAGATCGCTGCAGATGAACTTGGACTGCCGGTTGATCTTATCGAAGAATTTATTGGCGACTTTATCAAACAGGCCCATGAGTTTAAAGATCAGCTCTTCAAGGCAATCGATAATGAGGACTTTGATAATATCAAAGTCCTTTCACACAAATTAAAGGGTGTTGCTGCCAACCTGCGTATTGAAGATTCGTTTGAAGTCCTCCGAAATGTCAATGAGACTTCTGATATCAAAGAGTGTGAAGCCAATCTGAAAAGTTTCTATCTCACTATTGCCAAACTCGAGGGCAAGGATATTGAAGAGGCAAAACTTGAATTAGAAAAACCGGTAGAAGAAGAACTTTATGATCTCACACCAAAGTTTGCACCTGTCGAAAAAGAGGAAGAGGAGTTTATTGCTCACTTAGACCTACTGGAACTTGAAGAAGATGAAGCGTCTGCAGAACCGATACACTTAGACAGTCTCACACAAGAGACGGAACCTGTTAAAGAGACAGTAGAGAAGGATGACGACTTATACGACTTTGGACTACTCGATGCAGACAGTAGTAAACCTCTCGAAGTGTACGATGATGAAGAAGAAATCATCTCAGATATTCAAAGTTTTGATACGCCTGAGAAAGAAGATGCTCTATCAGATATAAAAGACTTGAATACCGAAGATGAGGACAGCGCAGACAAGATCAAAGTTTTGACATACGATATCAAGACTGCTGCTGCAGAAATTGGACTTAATGCTGAGCTTGTCGGTGCTTTGATCGATGATTATATCATCGAAGCAAATGAGATGAAAAATAAGCTGAACGACGTTATTTCATCAGGTGATGTAATGCGTTGGAAAGGCTATGCTACTCAACTCAAAGGGGTAAGTGACAACCTACGTATTAAAGAGATATCCGATACACTTCAGAATTTAATTACAAGTACTGAAAAAACAGACGCAAAAGCCGCTATGCAAGAGTTTTACGGCTTTGTAAACCAACTTTAAACAGGAGTTACGACAATGATAGCACTTAAAAATAGATTGCGACTGATCAGTCTCTTCCCGATTCTGATCCTCTTCGCACTCGCAAGTTACTATGTATTTACAGCATATACAAGTTACCAAGCTGCAAAAGTATTGCAGGCAAAACTAGACGAAAACGTCTTTTTGAACGAGCTCATTCGTAACCTTTCGCGTGAACGCGGTATGACCGTTATGTATCTTGGAAACCAGTCAGAGACTACTAAAAAATCACTGATTGCCCAGCGTGACATTGTTGATGAGAAACTCGCTGCATTTGATGAGCACCTCTCACATAACGAACTGCTTCATGACCACAGTGGCAAGGTAGAGTGTGTCGCATGTAAAAGCCAAAAAACCATTGATGAACGCTTTAAGACGATCCGGGACAACCGGGCTGACGTCGATGCAGGAGAACTTGAATTCGAAGACATCTACAGTGCTATCTATGGAGATGCAGAAGCCGAAGTCTTAAATGAACTTCGAACAATTGGGGCCTTTGAAGTTGACCCTGAAGTTGCCTCCCTGGCAAGTGCCTACATCAATATACTCGAAGCAAAACATTACACAGGAGACGAGCGTGACTTTATTAGTTATGCCCTCGCCCGTGCGACCAAATTCGATGCTGAAGAGCTAAATGTTTGGATTACACTAATTGGTAAAGCCGACTCCATCAACTATGATGGTATTCAGGATCCGGACGTCAAAGCAGAACTTGCAGCTATTTTTACAGACGAAGACAATGCAGAACTGTTTGAAGATATCACGACTGAACGTGCTGAGATCATGCAGGCAGTTAATGACGGTCTCTATTCAACTGAATCCGGTATCTGGTTTACAATGCTTTCAGAAAAGACGAACCTTCTTTCAGAAGCTGAAGCTGTTATTATTGCCGCGATGGAAGCAAGATCTAACACCGTACAGGAAAATGCAATTCAGGTCCTTGCTATTGCTGTAGCTATCTGGATAGCCTCCCTTTTGCTTGCATTCCTTGCTATCGTACTGTCGAATGATATTGCACGTAATATCAAGAACCTGGAGTCGGTCCTTAACCGTGTTGCAGAAGATACTGCAGAAGAAGATGCTGACCTGGCACATAAGATCAACCTGGATACTGCCGATGGAACTGCACAAGCCTACGCGCTTCTCGAAAGTGTCATTGAACAGACAAAACAAGAGACAGAGAATGCAAAAGAGGCTTCTGAAGCCAAATCAATGTTCCTTGCCAACATGTCTCACGAAATCCGTACACCACTTAATGGTATCGTCGGGTTTACCGAACTTCTTAAAGATACAGATTTACATGAAGAGCAGCGTGAATTTATCGATATTATCGAGAAAAGTTCTGAAAACCTTCTTGAGATTATCAATAATATTCTTGACCTCTCTAAAATCGAAAGTAACAAACTTGAGATCGAAGAGATCGTCTTTAACCCAATTGAAGAGTTTGACTCAGCTGTTGAAGTTTATGCCGTACGTGCATCTGAAAAACATATCGACCTTGGTTGTTTCATTGACCCTGAGCTTGAACGCCCTATTAAAGGTGACCCAACCAAGATCAAAGAGATCGTTATCAACCTACTTTCCAATGCTGTTAAGTTTACAAGCAGTGGTGGCGCCATTAATGTTGATATTCGCAAGATCCCTATTGACCAGCCAAACCGTACACGTATCCGCTTCTCGGTAGAAGATAGCGGTATCGGTGTTACCGCGGAACAGAGAGCTAATATCTTTGAAGCCTTTGGTCAAGCAGATGTATCTACTTCACGTAAATACGGTGGTACTGGCCTTGGTCTGACAATTTCCAGTCGTTTCGTTGAACTTATGGGTGGTAAACTTGACCTCGAAAGTGAACCAGGTCACGGTACAACATTCTTCTTTGAATTGGAATTTGAAGAGATCGAAACACTCAACGATTCAATAAAAGGTACGTTTAGCTACATTAATGCTCTTATTTTGGAATCAGATACGAAGACTAAACGTCAAGAAATATACCTAAAAGAGTATCTTGACTTCTATGGAGTAAGCTATACAACATTCAAGGATATTGCAGAACTTCAGAAACTTGAACGCCAAATAAACTACGACATGCTGTTTGTAGACTTTGACTATACAAACGAAGCAGCGATTACAGAGTATTCTAAAACTCAAGAAGAGCTGATCCTTATCACTAAATCATACTATATGAAGAAAATCGACAACATGGGTCTCGATATCTTCAAAGTCATGTATGAGCCAATGAACGGTACGAAGATCAAAAATGTTCTTGAGTCCTTTGATCTTGAATCATTCAACAATAAAAAAGCAAAACAGGTTCGTCAAAAGAAATTTGATGCAAGCACATCAAAATTCAAAGCAAAAGCACTTGTTGCGGAAGACAATATCATCAACCAGAAACTGATCCGTCGTACACTGGAAGACCTTGGTCTTGATATTACACTGGCCAATAATGGACTTGAGGCATTTGAGAAACGTAAAAACGGTGAGTTCGATGTTATCTTTATGGATATACAGATGCCGGTACTTGACGGTATGGAAGCAACACAAGAGATACTTGACTATGAAGAAGACTTTAATGTGCCTCATGTCCCTATTATAGCCTTGACCGCCAATGCACTCAAAGGCGACCGTGAGCGCTTCATGGGTGTCGGTATGGATGAATATACGACTAAGCCTCTTGTACGTACTGAACTCGTGTCACTGCTTAACCACTTCCTGGCACACAAGATCATTGATATTACAGAAGGAAAAACAGTCGAAGAGACTGCACCTGTAGTGTCCGAGCCAGCACCAAAAGCAGAAGAGCCGAAAGCGGTAGAACCAAAAGCGGAAGCACCTGTCGCAAAAGTGGAAACACCGAAGGTCGAAGCACCTGTTGCACAAGAGAAAAAACGTTTGGACATTATTCTTACGAAGAAAAGTCCAATTGAAACCAAGCTTTTCTCAATGCTTCTTGATGAATTGAAATTTGACTATGAGACATCAAAATCTTTTGATGCACTGATCAAAGATCTTAAAGCAAAAAATCCTCGTGTTATCTTGATCGACAGAGAAATGCCGGACATCGATTATGATCTTCTAAAAGAGACCGTTGACAGTCTAGAGAGCAAAACATCAATTGTTATGATGGTCGATCCTGCGCAGCAGGAAGACACCACACACAATGAAATAGCTGATGAGATTATCAACAATCTGGTCAATAAAGATCTTCTGCGTTTGATCGTTGAAAAATATACAAAATAAAAGGAAATAAACGATGTCAAAAAATTTAAAAGTATTAGCTGTAGATGACGATATGATCAACTTGAAGTTGCTCAAGTCGATGTTGATGAAAAATGATGATGTACTTGAAGTAATCGAAGCTAAAAACGGTGCGGATGCGATTAACGTTCTTAAAGAACGTAACGATATCGATATGATTCTACTTGACATTATCATGCCTGTAATGGGTGGACTTGAGATGCTACAGATTGTACGTGCAGATGAAAACCTGAAACAACTTCCGATCATTGTACTGACAACAGATGAGACTAAGAAAACAGAGGCATTGGAACTTGGTGCAAATGGCTTTCTCATGAAACCTGTTCGTGCAGGCGATGTTGCAGAAAAAATCTCTACGCTAGCGCTCTAATAACAACCTTTGGCAGCACTCTGCTGCTTGCCAAATATATATACTAACGCCTTCCTGATTACTCTCCATCTCTGTTAACGACATCGTTGTACATCGTAACCATTTCACTTCACGTTTGTTGATCGAAAACCCTATATAACCTTGTCGGACACTGTAAAAGTGCTATCTCATGAAGTCGGATTAGGGCCTAAGCGGATAAGATTGAACACTACATTGAGACTGACTGTGCAGTATTGCATTCAGAAATGTTAGGAGACCTCTTTACCTTTTGAAATACTGCGCGTATACTACCGACTGATAAACAGTCCGATATCATCTTAAACCTGGGTTATTGACTATGAAGTACTTTCTAATATAGTTTGTCAGGTATTTGCTGGAGATATCATGAGGTGTTTAGGATGAAAGCTTAGCAAAAATTAATGGATGGACATTTTTAAAAGGATTGAAGCACGGAAGATTAACGATACGATCCTTCCTTTTTGCTGGACAAAAAGGAAAGTGTCAAATGAATAGTGAGACCTTGTAAAGAATGAGTTTAATCTACCAACATTTTTTCAAGGACTTCCTCAATTCGTGAAACTGGTGTAATAATAACCGCCTCTTTCACTTCGTCTGGGATATCGTCGAGATCACGTTCATAGTTTTTCTGAGGGATCAGGACCTCTTTCATACCGGCTTTGTGCGCAGCGATCAACTTCTCTTTAAGACCGCCTATCGGCATCACGATACCAGTCAATGAGACTTCGCCTGTCATCGCAAAGTTAGAGCGAATCTTTTTATTGCTCAAAATAGAAGCGATCGTTGTACACATCGCGATACCTGCACTTGGGCCATCTTTAGGGGTAGCCCCGTCCGGAACGTGAATATGAAGGTCATAACGCTTATAGACTTCACTGCTGTCTATGGACAACTTATCTTCTCGTTCTTTAGGTGTCATTGGTATTTGGCTGGCATCGATTTTGAGCTTATTGGTGTCGATCAGTGTTTTTACAACACTCATAGCGATACGTGCTGACTCTTTCATGACATCACCAAGACTTCCTGTAAGCTGGAAGGTGCCTTTGCCTTTAATACGGATACTTTCGATCTTCAGTACATCACCGCCAACCGCAGTCCATGCAAGACCATTAACCACACCGACCCTGTCTATATTGTCGGTCTTGTCGATTTCAAACACAGTTTTATCGAGATACTGTTTTAAGTTTTTTAAAGTGATCGTGACTTTGTCCTTGTCCGGATGCTCCAAAATGATCTTGGCCGCTTTACGCGTTAAATCCGCTAATCGGCGACGCAGATTACGGACACCCGCTTCACGTGTATAACTTGCAATGATCTCTTTAAGTGCCGGTTTGGAGATAGAAAGCTCCGAAGCTTTCAATGCGTGTTTCTTAAGCTCTTGCGGCAACAAATACCGCTTAGCGATCTCATACTTCTCTTGCGGCGTGTAGGAGCTCACACCAATGAACTCCATACGGTCACGAAGGGGTGCCGGAATTCGGCCGACATCATTAGCGGTAGCGATGAAAATAACATCGCTGAGATCAATGTTAAAATTGGTATAGTAATCTCTAAACGCGCTATTTTGCTCTGGATCCAGTATTTCTAGCAGTACTGCGGTCGGATCACCGCGTCCTGAACGGCCAACCTTATCGATCTCATCAAGGACAATAATTGGATTCATCTTCTTTGCATCGATCAGACCTTGAACAATACGGCCCGGCATAGCACCAATATAGGTACGACGATGCCCTCTTAGTTCGTTAACATCTTCGAGTCCACCAAGCGCGATACGGACCAATGGGCGCTTTAATGCTGTAGCAATCGAGTTTGCCAACGAAGTCTTACCAACACCCGGAGGGCCTGCAAAACAGAGAATAGCACCGCCTTGTTTAGCACCTTTCTTACCGCGAAGCTCAATAAGCTCTTTGACAGAAAAGTACTCTGCGATCCGCTCTTTCGGTTTCTTGAGCGAGAAGTGATCCTTATCCAGCTGCGTCTCCACCTCAACAATGTCCATCTTTTTCTTGGCAAGGTCACCAAATGGAATTTCGAGCACCCACTCCAAATAACTTTGTATCATACCTGCATCGGCAGAGTCCGGATGCATACGGGCAAAACGTTCAAGCTGTTTATTGATCTCTTTATAGACATCCTCACCCATCTTGGATTTCTTAGCTTCGAGCTTTTTACGGTACTCTTCGATCTCTTCATCGCGCTGGTTGTCTGTACCCAGCTCTTTTTGGATCTGTTTGAGTTGCTCTTTCAGAAAGTACTCTTTGTTGACCTTTTCAATTCGGTCCTGTACTTTCGAACGTATCTCTTTTTGCAGTTTATTGGCTTCGATCTCTCCGACAAGGACATCGATCAGCATTAAAAACCGTTTCTCAATATCAGCTTCAATAAACAGTTTGTACGCCGCATCTTTTTTCATCTTGATCGTACTACAGATAAGATCGGCAATACGATTATGTTCATGATTTTCTTCGATTGTACGAAGCAGGTCCGGCGGGAAATAACCACTTACCTGTGAAAGGGTACGTACTTTTTCACGCACAACTTCTATAATAGCATCCATCTTCAGTTCATTTGCTTCGAGTGCTGCAATGGTGTCTACCGTGGCATGTAAGGTTGGCTCAGTTGTCAACGGTGTAATTATTCGGCCTCGTGCCAGTCCCTGAAAAAGAACTTTGACACGTCCGTCTGGAAGAGCGACTTTACGCATAATGGAACCGATAACTCCGGCATCATAGATGGCTTCAAAATCACGCTCGCCCTGGTGGTCGTCCTTTGTTGGACAGACAATGATCAACGAATCATTTTCTATCGCTTCGGTCGCAGCTGCAATGTTTTTTTCATCGCTCAAGAAAAGCGGTGAGATCATAAATGGATATAAAAAAATATCATCTTCCGCTATCACGGGTAAATTGGTTGGAAAGTCATCATAATTGTTTAATTGCATCAATACTCCTGATTTTTGTAAATGATATTATAGGCATTGTCTATAGACAATGCGTAAACACACAGAGTTAATCGTAAAATTTAAGGCTAATAAGACTTTATAAACCTGTTCCCAAGAGTAAGTACCCGCTGATCTTCTTGTTTCCACTCTAACTGACTTTACTTGTCAGTTCCTTTTACCTGGCCTTGACTGTTACGTGAGACAACACTTTGCGTATCAGGAATGGCAAACGCGTACCAACTTTCAGTACCGTCACCCTCAAAAATCTCTTTGTACCAGGCAACATCGGCTTTTTCTACATCCGTCCAATCAACCCAATTTTCTTTGCGCACATTTCTGTAATGTTCAGCACCCATCGGTTTGTCTAAACGATCATACAACAGCGCGATGCTCTCATTAAGGCTGGCCCGAGCCAAGACCAGACGTGTGACCATTGTGTCAATAATAGGATAATAAATAGAATGCGGGTACTTCACTTTAAAATGGGTGCCGGCAACGATCGCTTCATTGATAAGACCTTGGTCGCGACGAGGATTCGGTAAGGCCATATACTTGGCTTTTATCTTTAGGTACTCACTGTATTCCAACTCACCCGGGGTTGCGTATCGTTTGATGTATTCATTCAGAAAATGTTCGGCTAAAAGGTACTCTTCGTATTGCAGGTGTGCCTGCGCCATGATCATTGTTGCCTCCGGAAGCAACGGCGAACCGATGTGTTCACTTTGCAAAGAACTGTAATAGTTGTCCGCTTTGTCAAGATTACCGTTTGAAACAGACTCGATCATACGTTTATACCAGTACGTAGCCGGCTTGTTATACTCTTCGATATCTTTACTACAACCACTTAGGAAAAAAAGAAACGCTAAAAATAAAAAAATTTGTCTCATGTACTCTCTATATGTCAATATTGTTTACAAGTGCATCTCTCATTCTTCCCTCTGAAGGTGACTTGGGTTTTTAGAGGAGCCCTTAAAAAAGCTATTTTATCAAAGTTGTTATTAATAGCGTATCATTTGCCATACAAACGCATTATTCAAAGGTTTGGCGTTATACTTACTCATCAAATATGTAGATATGACCACATGTGATTGTAAAGCATGTCATACTATTTTCAGAATTTTTTCAAGGTATGGATATGATCGAGCAAAAAGACCAGGACAAATTCAAACGTCTCGGTATTCAAAGCATCGCTGCACTTGCTACCATAGCACCCACTGCCTACGAAGACAAACGTATCAACACAAAGATGGAAATCGACAAAACACAGGTCATCGACGCAACGGTTGAACAGATCTCACATTCTCCTAAACGCACGTTAGTCACTCTTTTTGCCCATAACTTCAGTCACCGAATCGAAGCGGTATTGTTCAACCCAAAACCTTATCTGCTTCGCCATTTTGTGATTGGGGAACAGAGTTTTTTTTACGGCAAGATCAGCTGTAACAGCGGTCACTGCCAAATGACACATCCCTTGAAAGTCGACAAAGTCGGCAGTATTCTTCCTAAGTACAAGACCGTTCTGAGAGCAGATGTTATGCGTCGTCTTATTGAACGTTATATTACCAGTGAGAATCTTCATAAAGAGGGTCTTCCAGACACCGTCATCAAGCTCCTTCTCAACATCCATTTTCCGACAACAGAACAGGCCGACAAACTCTCATTACAACAGATTCAGGCCTTAAAATTTACAGAGCTCTATGATTATATGAAGATACTTGGCAAAAAGAGACGTTATTTTCCCACTCTGTTCAAACTGACAGGACAATGGAGAGAATGGGCAAAAGAACTCCCTTTTACACTCACTGCAGAGCAGACAGCTGCCATTACCGCCATAGAAGACGATGTAAAAAAAGACATTTCTGCCAAACGGATGGTAGTCGGTGATGTTGGTTCAGGTAAAACCATGGTCATTCTGGCCTCTGCACTCATCGCCCAGCCCAATCGTGCTGTCTTAATGGCCCCCACCACCATTTTGGCCAATCAACTCTTTGCAGAGACGCAAAAATATCTTCCGCATTTAAAAAGTGTCCTGGTTCAAAACAGTACCTCCAAAAATCTCGACCTTTCGCACTACAATTTCATCATCGGTACCCACGCCCTGCTCTATCGTGAACTGCCGGAGAGTGGACTCATCATGATAGACGAACAGCATCGTTTCGGAACGGCACAGCGTAAACTCTTAGAGAACCTTTTAACAACAGGAAACAAACGTCCTCATTTCATTCAATTCTCTGCCACACCAATTCCACGTACTCAGGCGATGATAGACTCTGCCCATATCGACGTCAGCCTGATCACTCAGACCCCTTTCGAAAAAGATATTAACACATCGATCGTTCGCAAAAATGATTTTTCCAAACTTCTGGAAAAGATAAACTGTGAACTCGACAAAGGGCATCAGGTGCTTATTATCTATCCTTTGGTCGAGCAGAGCGACGCCCTAGATTACCAAAGTATCGAAGAGGCTAGAGGGTACTGGGAAAAACGGTTTGACAATGTCTATGTGACGCATGGTAAAGACAAAAACAAAGAAGAGGTACTCACTGAGTTTAGAGAAAAAGGGAAGATCCTGCTTGCCACTACTGTTGTCGAAGTTGGTATTTCACTTCCTGAGCTAACTACCATTATTATCGTCGGTGCCGAACGTTTAGGACTCTCTACACTCCACCAGCTTCGCGGACGGGTCAGCCGTAATGGTCTAAAAGGATACTGCTATCTCTATACCAATCAGCAAAAGAGTGAACGGCTCGAAGCCTTTGTCAAGACCAATAACGGCTTTGATATCGCAGCCTTGGATCTGAAATTTCGTAAAAGTGGAGACTTGCTGGTGGGCAAGACCCAAAGCGGCGACAAGTTCAAATGGATCGATATTGGTGAAGATGAGGCGATCGTTAAAAAAGTGATGATAACATTACAGGCAAAGCAAAGTACATAAGGCTCTTTTGCTGTGCTATAATAATTACCATATGAATTAAAGGACACACTATGAACATCTCTCTTACAGGTCGTCAACTGGAACTCACCGATTCAATCAAAGAGTATATCAACGCCTCTTTAGCCTCGATGGAAAAATATAATCTGGACATCATATCTGCCAGCGTCGTTATCGCCAAGCAGGAACGTCATCGCGGTATTTCACTGGAATATACCCTCAACATAGCCGGTAAAAATACGATTATCATCAAACAAAAAGATGATGACCTCTACGCTGCTGCCGACTTGGCAACGGACCGCACGCAAAAAGCGTTGCGCCGTCTCAACGACAAGATCAACGATCACCATAACGAAAGTATGAACGAGGCTAAAAATGGTATACATGGCATCGACATGCAAAGTATTCAGGAGAATCTTGAAGACGAGATTATACCGCTGGTGCTGGACCTTTACAAACCACGAGAAGTAGCAGATGTCTTAGACGAGCTTAAAGAGAGTAATAAGCAGTTTGAGATATTTATCGATATCGATGGAAAGACACGTGTGCTTTATAAACGAAGTGACGGGAAGTTCGGTCTTTACTAGCCCTCAATAAGATAAATCTTGCCATTACACTCGAATGGCAAATACATTAAAGTTTTTGAAGTGTTCTTCTGTGATATCGAATCGGTTCACTGAGGTTTAGACTGGCATTATCAGAGACATATACATCTATAAGCATTGTACCATTGGACTCTTCAGTCGCAATATTCCCAATATAGTCAGTACAACCTGCTAATGCACCAAACCCGATATATTTTATACTCACACTAATATCAAAAATCGGATTAACATTGTCTGGATAGACCGCAGTAAAGCCGTTATCGCAGTTACCACCTGAACGGTCCGTACCTGAAACACGCAGCAGTGCATATTCGACGGCACTTTTAGCCAGCAGCTGTGCCTGTTCATTGACATAGATATTCGTTGTTCGTTTTGCTGTCTCAGTTGTTGTTGACAACATATAGGAGAGCAAAGTTGCAATCAGGATCATAAAAAAGATTGCCATGATCATCGCGAAGCCGTTACGTTTAGGTTGATAATTTCTCATTAGAACACCACCTTTTCTTTACAAATGGAGTATTCACCGACACCGGTTACATTGTTGTCACCAACGCAGACTTGAATGATCATAATATCACCCATTGGCGTAAATTTAAAGCTGGTGACATTTTCCATGATCAATGATTGTGTTCTGTCAGCTGCAACACTGATCTGGTCACCGGACCATGGCTGATAGTCGTGATATAAAAACAGATTACCATTTTCAAGACTAACGGCATACGCAGTTTTGGCCAGCTGATAATATTCATACACATCGACATTCGTAAAGTTCCCATCTGTTGTTGTTAAAGTATCAGCTGCAGTAATCGTAATCGGATGCATTGCGACACCAACTTGTGTCCCAATATCAGTACCGTCCCAACCAAAGGCACTACTGTTAAGGTCAACATTACTACCGATAAAGAAAATGGCCATGTCGTCAGCTGATGTGCTTGTACCTTGACTGACCAATGCTGTTGCACTAGATGCTGATAAATCGATAAAACCACTCCATTGAGGTGCTGTCGACCCAGCAGTCGTACCCCGCCAACCATCAATATCGACACTGATCCACTCCAAAACATTTCTGGTCGCAGCAGTTGTATCAGCGATTGGGATAATGTCTGTACTGGTGACATCGGTA
Organism: Sulfurimonadaceae bacterium; assembly: GCA_041553195.1. Classification (GTDB taxonomy): domain Bacteria; phylum Campylobacterota; class Campylobacteria; order Campylobacterales; family Sulfurimonadaceae; genus Sulfonitrofixus. The sequence continues at coordinate 1,016 of JBFEJN010000029.1, read as the reverse complement.
CGTGAAATCGTCGAATCTTTGATGCGGTACTGCAAGCGGTTAGCAATCTGTTTTACCGCTGCTTCACTTTGGTTCTCAAGACGATTAAAGGTGTTGGAGTAAACATAGTTCTCATATATCTTGTATAAAAGATCCGCTCCGAATTTAGACAAAATACCAAAGATGACAATTACAAAGACGAGTTCAAGTAGTGTAAATCCCTTACGCATTAAAATCTCCTCTTGGCAAAGTCGATCTCGCCGATGTTACAAGTATAAGCGCGCAGTCTTGCTATCGTAATAGGCGCACCATCTATCGTTGCATTTATTTCGACCTGTGTCATCTTCATATTGCTTTGCACACCTGGCGCGCCGGCAGTAAAGGCAAATGGGGTTGCATAAGTGTCCGGGACATACTGTCTTTTTGCCGTGATCGTAAAACTGCTTTTATAACCGGCACTATCGGCTATCGAGTTGCTGATGTCATGGGACAGGATTGTCACCCCATTGTCAGGCAAGTCAGGGGTGTACTGCGTAGGATTACTAATGTTATAGTCAAAAAATCTACGGTGCAGGTCTTCATTGAGTCCACCGACACGGAGTGAGCTGTTGACATCGGTGCGTCCATAAGTAGACCCGACAGCCCCCACATCGAGGATCTTGCTTAACGACACGGCCGTAGCTGTTCCTTCCAAAGATTTGTCATCCCATAGTAACGTGGTTGTCTCAGATAAAACAGCCGATACCAGGAAGATGGCTTCCTGCGCCACATTGCCCTCTAACGCTTTACTATTGACCTGTAACATCATCGGTATTGTCAACATGACCACAGCAATGACGACAATAGCGAAGATAAGCTCGATCATTGTAAATGCGCTTCGCATAAAGCGCCGGGCGTTATTGGTTAGAGATCGACTTCTTACCATCGAATTCTCCTATTAGTATTTCTGTTTTTGTTACCGGTGGCATCCTTCACAGACTCTGCTGCACCTGTATTGCTTGACCAAGAACCCGGTCCATAATATTCCAATTCACCAC
>JBFEJN010000028.1:0-31149 GCA_041553195.1 Sulfurimonadaceae bacterium | reverse complement strand
GTTGCGGCATTGTGCCATCTCTTCAGGCAGGCTGACAAGCTGATTGCCGGCCACCGGGAACTTTTGGAGTCTGCTGAGTTTGCCGATAGAGCGCGGCAGTGACCGGAGTCGGTTGTCCGTCAAAATCAGCCAGTTGATGCTCAAGGGCAGAATATCTTCGTCGAAGGTCTCGATCCGGTTCGCTTTAAACCCCAGCATATTGAGATTTTCACAGTTTTTAAAGGCAGCAGGGACTTTCGTAAACAGGTTAAATGAGAAAAAAGCGATCTTCAGTTTTTTAAGGCGGCTGAGATCGGGAAGTTCAGACAAGCAGTTGTGGCTCAGGTCCAGAATCTCCAGACTCTCGGCAAGCGTAAACACCTCTTCGGGAAAATGGGTCAGGTTTTCAGAAAGGGTCAGCTGCCTGCTGCCGAGTAGTTTTCCGGCTTGTAGATCTGCTAAGGTTTGCATTGTACTCTTTCTGCGAATCTTAGCAAAAACACTCTTCACTCTTTGAACTTGATATAATACGCCAAAAAAAAGATTCTTATGATCCAATTTTCCAACGTTTCCAAAGCCTACGGCAGCCAAGAGCTCTTTAGCAACATCACCTTTAAACTCAACCCCGGTAACAAAATGGGCCTCGTCGGTCGCAACGGTAGTGGTAAATCCACCATGTTTAAACTTATACTGGGTGAAGAAGAGCCGACTGAAGGCAGCATCATCATCCCTAAAAACTATAAAATAGGCGCCCTCCGCCAGCACCTCGTTTTCACAGAAAAAACACTGCGGGAAGAGGCAGCACTTGCACTCGCAGATGATATGAAATGGGACACCTACCGTGTTGAGAAGATTCTTTTTGGTCTTGGTTTTGAGCAGGCAGACCTGGACAAAAGCCCTCTTGATTTTTCGGGTGGTTACCAGATCCGTATTAACCTTGCCAAACTGCTGGTCACTGAACCGAACCTTCTGCTTCTCGATGAGCCGACCAACTACCTCGACATCCTCTCTCTGCGCTGGTTGAAAGCCTTTTTGCAGGCCTTTCAAGGAGAGGTTATTCTCGTTACCCACGACCGTGACTTTATGGATGGTGTCTGTACCCACACCATGGGTATCATTCGTCGTGATCTTTTTATGATCCCGGGTGATACCCACAAGTTCTATGCCCAGCTTGCCGAGAACGAAGAGCTGTACGCGAAACAAAAGCTCTCTCAAGACAAAAAAGTCAAAGAGCTCGAAGAGTTTATCGCTAAAAATAAAGCGCGTGCTTCTACAGCGGCTCTGGCACAGTCAAAAGTCAAACAGCTTGAGAAAATGGACCGTATGGAAGATATTGGTTTTGACAGCACACTGAAGTTTGACTTTCAGTATAAAGACACTCCGGCTAAAGTCCTTCTTGATGTCAAGGACATCAGCTTCGGTTACACACCCGACAACATTCTCTTCAAAAACATCTCTTTCAGCATTGAAAAAGGGCATTGTCTCGCGATCATCGGTAAAAATGGTGTGGGAAAATCAACACTGCTCAACACCCTCGCCAAAGAGCTTACCCCGCTGAGCGGTAAGGTTGAGTATCACGGTACGACCTCCGTAGGGCACTTTGGCCAGACCAACATTGCCAGGCTCGATCCTAAAAGTACCATTATGGATGAGATCTACGCTGCCAATCCGAAACTCTCTGCTGCCAACGTCAGAGCCATCTGCGGCGCCATGATGTTCAGCGGTGACCGCGCGGAGAAAAAAGTATCACTGCTTTCAGGTGGAGAGAAGAGCCGTGTCATGCTGGGGCAGATACTTTCACGCCCCTCCAACCTCCTCTTTCTCGATGAGCCGACGCACCACCTTGACATCGACTCTATTGAAGCCTTGACTGTCGCTATTAAAAACTTCCCGGGTTCATCCATTATCGTCTCTCACTCTGAAGAGTTGCTACGTCGTGTTGCCGACAGACTCATCATCTTCTCTAAAGACGGTGCCGAGCTTTTTGACGGCGGTTATGACCTGTTTTTGGAGAAAAAAGGGTGGGATGAAGATGACGTCGAAGAGACGGCACCTAAAAAGGAAAAAAGTTCAAATCCGATGAGTAAAGAGAATAAAAAACTCAAGAACATCATTACAAAAGAGCGTTCACGTGCCACTTCACCGCTTCGAAAAGAGATCGAAAAAGCAGAGAAATTCATTATGGAAAGCGAGTCTCAGATCGCCAAATACCATCAAGAACTTAACGTCGCCACCAACAGCGGCGACAACAGTAAGATCATGGAGCTCTCCCAACTGATCGGTAAACTTGAAAAAGAGGTCGAAGAGAAATTCGAGCGTATGGAAGTTGCCCAAACCGAGTTGGATACAATGATGGCGGAGTATGAGAAAAAACTTGAGGCATTGTAAGCCTTCTCATTCCTGCCTACTGCTCTCCCGGCATCGCCAATTGGTCTAGATCGTAAAAGAGATTCGGATATTCCTTTTTGATCTCGGTAATCAGCCAGTCCAGATCGAGTTTGACGATCTTACTTCCAGGGCGGCTTTGCGCCAGTTGTTTTATCTTGTCCGTTGCGACAGCCAGAACATCGTAATAATCGATGGGATAACGTGCCAATATCGCTTTTTCCAGCTTAAGACGGAAACTCTCATCCTGAGAGCTTGCGAACATAGCGATCATCTTGGAGAGCGCCGGAACAGATGTCATCGTATAGGCATGGTCATGTTCATCGATGATGATCCAAGGCCGTTCTTCGTCCCAGCGCCCCTGCAACAATTCAAGTTCTCTGTGACGTTCATCAGCACCCGGCCGCATTTTTACGATCGTCAGCTCCGCTTCTTTGATATTTAGTGTTTCAGCAATGTGTCCGAGATGCTTTTGGAGATGTTCAGGAAAAATCATGGTGCAACCTTCTAAAAAACAGTCTGGTATCTAATAGTATGTATTATCATAGCAAAAAAGCATAAAAGCACTAAAGTGCACAATTGTATCTGACAGAACATGACCGTATCAGTACACTTTTTCGGTTAAGCTGCTTGCAATAACTTCCTGTAAATATTGCTGTTCTAAAAAAGTCTTATCCTTTCGGTATGGTGATCACAAATTCTGTACCACTGAGGTGATTTCCCATATATTCATACTCGACATTTTTAACCGTAACGTTACCCTTAAAGTGCTCGTTGATAATGCGGTAGGTGATGTAAAGCCCAAGACCGGTCCCTTTGGACTTGTGTTTCGTCGTATAGTAGGGCTCAAATATCTTTGGCAAGACATCATCGTCAATACCACCACCCGAGTCTTTCAGGATGATCACGACACTGTCCGAATCGCATCGAACTTCGATAAAAAAATATTTATGGGCACTGCTGCGCTCCATAATGGCATCAATGGCATTGTTGTAGATGTTAAGCAGCGACTGTATCAGGAGACTCTGATTGTAGGTCACAATGCACTCTTGCGTAAGTATGACTGTCTCGATCTTTGCGTTTCTGAAGGTCTCTTTGGTCAATTCATTTAACTTTTTAACCGCTTCTTGTACACTGAATGCCTCGATACTCTCGATATCTGCGTTATAAAAGTTTCGAAAATCATCAATGGTCTCTGAGAGGTATTGGGCCTGATTGTTAATATTGTTGCTGATTTCAAGCAAGCTCTTTTTGTCCAGTTCCTTACCGAATAAAAGCGAACTCTCGATCTTGACAATATTCAAAGAAATAATGTTCAGAGGTTGGCGCCATTGATGTGCAATGTTACTCAACATCTCGCCGACAGCAGCTATCTTTGACTGCTCCATGATAACCCTGTTTTGTTTATCGATCTCTTCTTTTTGGTGAGAGATCTCCTCTTTGAGAGAGCTTTTTGTAAGAAGCCAGCGCTTGCGCAGACTGATAAACAAAAGGGTCGAGCCTAAGCTGAACACCGCCAAAATAGCAATCAGGACAAGATGGAAAATGTCATCATACTGCAGTATAAATGCGACTTCGCCCGGATGATTGTTGGCATAAATAAAACTGTCTATATCGACATCGCTGGTGACAAGACCGAGTACCTTATATACTTTGACAATATCGTTGAGATGGTTGCAGTCAAGATAACCGATAGTGCCATTTTCATGATAAGCCAGCTCTTTAAGGGCCTCTCCCTCTTTTATCAACTGAATAAGGCTCTTGTTCTGTGTATTGTAATGCTTCTCAATAATCTCCGACGTGTCTAAGATATTGTCAAATGCATATTCCCAGCCCTTGATCGTAGCCTTGTAGAAAGCCTCCGTCAACTGTGGATTCTTTTCAATAAAATCCGACGAGGTAAAAAGGATATCACTGTAAAAATGAAAGCCGTACTCTTTAGGCGAAAAGATCTTGTAGCCGATGTCTCTCTCCATTAGCCGGACCGGTTCATTGGAGATGTACGCCGCCATTGCATCGGTCTTTTTGTTGACAAGGTCTTCGAGATCGAAACTGTGTGGCAAGAGCTGAATATCTTTTTCATTCAGTCCGTTCGAAGAGAGCATTGCCATGATGGAGGCGGTAATCTTTGCATCCGTCGTCAGCATAATACGTCGGTTTTTCAAATCGGAAATCTTCTCGATACCGGTGTCGTCGCGCGTCAAGAGTATTAACGGCGATTCCTGAAAGATCGCGCCAAGTGCAACAACATCTTTCCCATTTGCTTTGTCAATAAGCAGCGACGATCGTCCTATTGCAAAATCGGCGTTACCCGTTTCAATAACCGTTGACAGGTCTGTGCTGGAGTTAAACTCCCTGATCTCAACATCGATACCGGCATCTTTGTAAAACCCCATCTCTTTGGCGGCATAATACCCGCCAAACTGGAATTGATGCAACCAGCTAAGCTGCAAAACAACTTTTTGTGCCGCGAACAGAGAGACCGATGTAAAAAAGAGCAGTAACAATATTTTTTTCATGTTCTTGCTATTATACTTTCCCAATCTAAGAAAAGCCCGTCTTCTCTATTGCTAGTACCAAGGATCGATTTTAAACGTTTCGCTTTTCGAGTAGTCTCCCTAAAACGGCAACTTACGCATGACCACCTCTTGTGCATCCACATACTGCCTGCAATTTTCACCGCCCAGCCGGGTACAGGTCTCCTGCCATAAAGCCGAGTGACCATCGCCGGCATCGACATAACCTTGGTAAAAGAGAAGTGCATGCGCATATTCATGAGCGATGACGCTATCGACCATATAGTCGATGCTCTCTCGCATGACTTTTTTGTTGAGATAGATCTTGATCTGACCGTCTGTAAAGGTGGTCAGACCGTAGAGGCGCCCCTGAAACCTGTCAGTAACGATTAACGGGAACATGACGGCATAGCCGTATTGTTGCTGCATATGGCGGAGCACTTCCTGCTCTTTTACATCGATACGGTGTTGGTATTCTTGCGGGATCGCATGGTGGTCAAAAGCATAGGTGTCGTAATAGTTTTTTGCAAGAACGCCAAGTGCAGCAATGATGACAACGATGAAAAGTGCTTCTAACCGTTTTTTGAACATCGCTTTAGTTCCTGATGATATTCTTCATCCACAAGGCGATCATCTCCAACTCGTCCCTGTCGATACTGTGGTCTTTTTCATACACTTTAAATTCTATTTCAAAACCGCCCTCTTGCAGTTTCCGGACCTGCTCTTGAGAAGTCTCAAGTGGCAATACGTTGTCATGGGTGCCGTGCGTGCAGAGCCAGTTGGCAGTCAATAGGTCCTCATTCATCTCTTCAAGAAGTTTTGGCGTATCATAGATGTAACCGCTAACGGCAATGTAACCGGCGAGTTTTCTGTGATAACGCGCGCCGAACTCAAAGGTCAAAAGAGATCCCTGCGAAAAGCCGAACAGGAAACTTTCGTCGGCATTGAACTCCTCTTCAAAAAGCATGTCCAATGTCTCTGTCAGCAATTGGCTTGAGTGTCTTATTCCCGGCAGTTGATCGGGCGGCAGTTGGTACCAGGAGAGACCTGAAAAGTACTCAAAAGGGGCGTCAAGAAGAAGATAGTTCATCTCGTCGATGTCCAGAAACGGCGGTAAACCGGTGAAGCCTTCAGAAGAGTCACCCCGACCGTGCATGATGATCATGACCTTTTTGGAGGGGACTGTGGAAGGAATAAAAATGTTATCTAAGGGTAAGTTTTGCATACGACATTATACTGTGCTTTAACAGACAGAGATCAACTGCACTTCGTATTTAGCATTCGTTAATTTTCTATTTACACCATATTTACCTATAAGAAATAAAATTTTGTCAAGGGTAAGTCTAATGGTTTAAGGAGTTCCGGATCGCTCATTGTTGAGTCAGGTACCGTCTCATCGATCGACACGATCCGGCGAGGATAAGCCTTTCATCGCGATTCGATGAATGATGCTTTTTAGAGATACCCTGTAATTTTCAATCCCCTTTCGTAAAGGATAGAACATGTTTGACAGACCAATAAGTGCTATGATCGCCGGTGCCTGTCTGCTACCGTTGTCCCTCTTTGCTTCTGACCCGGTGATTCCGGATCTCGACAAAGAGTTAGCCCACAACAAAGCATTGGTGACAGAGTACAAAGCGGCAATTGAGCGCTTGGAAAAACGCAACCAGTACCTTGGAGAACAAAAGAGTAAAAACCCGAAACTATACGAGAAAAAACCACTTTACGAAGAGACGAAGAATGCCTTCATCTACCGTATTAAACTTAATGGTGCAGAGCCCAAGAACATCAGTTTCACCATCAAAGACCATACCGTAAGTCTGGAGATGAATATTAAAACCGAACGCACTGACAAAGAGAGTTACTACGCCAGTTCGCAATATTTTTACCAGGCCTACCGAATTCCTGAGAATGTCAAAGAGAACAAGATCGACCACAGTGTCGACGGTGACTACTTTGTCATCACGATGCCGAAAAAGTAGTCCCTCAGTCGAGGCCGGGTGATCGGTGCGTCCGGCACCGCCCTCCTCAGCCTACGCTTTTATCTTCCGGACTCCAAATCTAAAAAGTTTTTCAGCCCCCAAAACGATGCTGCCGATGACCACTCCGACCAGTATCTCGGCCACCATACTCGGCAGAACATGCAGCGCGTCATGGATCTGATGTACATTGTGCACATAAATACCACCTGCAACCAACAACATCGCCAGGGTACCAACAACCGTCAAGACCTTGATGACTTTCGGCAGCGCGACCACAAGGGCTCCTCCAAGCGCTTCTAAAGCACGATGTTTATTGTCTGCGATCGCAATCAGCTTAAACCCGACATCATCCATCCGTACCAAGAGAGCAACAACACCATACACCCCTACCGTCGCCAGAAATGCCACAGCAGTTACGACGATGACCTGTATGGGCAGTGCTTTTTCAACCACCGTGCCCAAGGCGATGATAACGATCTCGATAGAGAGAATGAAATCGGTCAGAATAGCCGACTTTATCTTTTTTGCTTCGAGTGTCAGTACCTCCTCTTTCGTCAATCCAGGCTGCACTTTCTCACTGTGTGCATGCGGCACAAAATAGTCGTAGATCTTCTCCGCGCCTTCAAAAGCCAGATAGAGGCCGCCCAGCATCAATATGGGTACAATGCTCCAGGGGACAAAGGCACTCAGTAAAAAGGCGATCGGCAGAATGATCAGTTTGTTTCGAAAAGAGCCTTTAGTGATGGCCCATAATACCGGCAGCTCTCTCGACGAAGCAAACCCGGACGCTTTTTGCGCCCCGACCGCCAGGTCGTCGCCCAAAACGCCTGCTGTTTTTTTCGTAGCGATCTTGCTCATTGCCGCTGCATCGTCCAAGAGTGCCGCGATGTCGTCAAATACGGCAAAAAAACCTGCTGCCATGGTCATCCTTTTGTGATATGAGATTATATTGGAAGTATTGTAGCAAAAAGAGTGTCTATCCAAACACAGGCGAAGGGGGTACAAGTGTGCTCAACCGCGGCGATGGCCTGTGTTATAATCACGTCATGAAAAAACGACTCGACCAACTCCTCAGCAGTCTCGGCTACGGCAGCCGTAACGATGTCAAAAAGCTTATTCAATCGGGGGTTGTCACCGTCGCAGGGCATACTGTCCGGCAGCCTAATTCCAAGGCGCAGCACGAAGAGGTACGGGTTAACGGCGAGCCGCTCGACCCGCCGCAGGGAATGGTCCTTTTGATGAACAAACCCGTTGGTGCAGTCTGTTCCCATGACCATGACGAAGGCAAACTTGTCTATGCCCTGCTCCCGCAGCGGTGGCAGCAGCGTTCGCCCCAGCTCTCTACCGTGGGGCGTCTCGACAAAGAGACAAGCGGACTGCTTCTTATTACGGACGACGGCGCACTTATCCATGCCCTCACCTCGCCTAAAAAAAAGGTGGCAAAACAGTATGAAGTGACATTGGCACAACCCATACGAGGCGATGAGGCGGCCATCTTTGCCGCCGGCACACTGATGCTCAAAGGGGAAAAAACGCCCTGCCGGCCTGCCCGGCTCGAGATCCATGATGAGACCCATATCAGCATCGAGATCACAGAAGGACGCTACCATCAGGTCCGCCGTATGTTCGCGGCAGTCGGAAACCGTGTCCTCGCTTTGCATCGCAGCCGCATAGGGGCGCTGGAACTTGGAACACTGCAACCGGGTGAATACCGCCTTTTAGCCCCAGAAGAGATCGCTTTGTGCCGCGTGGAACTCGCTTAGACGGTACTTACCTCTCTAACGACCTGTATACCACTGCGCCTGCATCGTTTTTGTCAGAAATGTCCAGGCAACGATGCGGGTTGTCTTCTGTCCCTGCTTCATCTCGATGGTCCTTATATCGACAGGGTTGAGTACGTTCAGCGCTTTGTAAATCGCACTCAGGTTCTCTTTTTTAGAAACAAGCGTTGTGAACCAGAAGACCTTTTTGCCATGCACCACACTCTGTCTGATCATCTTTTTAATAAAGGCGAGTTCGCCGCCGGGGCACCAAAGCTCATTCGACTGTCCGCCGAAATTCAAGCTGCTCTTTTTATTTTGTCCTTTGGTCAGATTACGGTTTTTACGCGCTGTTCCTGAACGGGCCTCTTCGGCCGAACGGTGAAAAGGCGGGTTGCAGAGCGTAAAGTCAAAACGCTCATTTTTACCGATGATCCCGGTAAAGATGTTGTCCGGGTTTTGCTGTTGACGGATCTCTATCTTGCCGTGCAATACCGCATTATTTTGGACCAGTGAGCTTGCCGACTTTATGGAGAGAGCGTCGATGTCCGAACCGACGAACCGCCATCCATACACCGTACTGCCGACAATAGGGTAGATGCAGTTCGCACCGACACCGACATCAAGAGCGACTACATTTTCACCGGGGACTTTGCCCCCGTTCGCAGCCGCCAAAAGATCTGCCATGTAGTGGATGTAGTCTGCGCGCCCCGGTATAGGCGGGCAGAGGTAGCCCTTGGGAATCTCCCATTTTGTAACATGGTAAAAGTGGGCAAGCAGTGCTCTGTTGAGCATGATGACAGCTTCAGGATCCGCAAAATCGATAGAGAGGTCACCGTACTGGTTTTCACGGACAAAAGGGGCCAGAGACGGCTGACTTTTTATGAGCGCTTCAAAATCGTAACGGTTATTATGCAAATTGCGAGGATGTAGACTTTTGGTGTTGCTTCTGCTCATAATACTCTTAACCCGGGACGTTTTAGACCCTTTTTCGTCATTATACCCATGAAAATTCGTCCTGCCTAATTTTCTTGCTACGCTTTTGCTATGTTTATGCCGTATAATAAATGAACAGATATTTCACGACTACGAGGAAATCCATGTCACTAATAAACATATTTACAGACCATGTTGTCAACAGAAAAAGCCTTAAAGATTATGTAGAGATCCGAAAAGGGCTCAACGAACGTGGCGAGTTCAATGACCAGAAACTGATCCAGGCCGAAGAGACACTGCAGTGCCTGAAAAAAATAGATCCGGAAACCTATGAAGAGATGTACAACACCCTTAACGACATCTTTAAACGCGACACCGGCGATATTGTGGAATACCCTATTAACTTCATCCGTGAAGTGCTTCGCATCGGCCAAAACGGCATGAGTGCCAAAAAAGTCTGTGAGGAGTACCGACGGAGTCTTGAGCACTCTTTCCACGGTGAATGACAAAGAGTCACTAAGCATTGTACTAACGACCGTATTCCTGCAGCGGCGACCTTGGTACTCGCTATAATACGGCATGCAAAACCTACCCATCCGCCACGTCATACCGCAGATCATCACTGTCCTGCGCAGCGCCAACCGCCTAGTGTTGCAAGCACCTCCCGGTGCCGGTAAAACGACCGCTGTTCCTCTCGCACTGCTTGATGAAACATGGCTTGAGGAGAGGCAGATCATCATGCTCGAACCCCGCCGTTTGGCTGCCCGTAACGCGGCCGCACGTATGGCGGAGCTCTTGGGCGAGAAAGTAGGTGAAACGGTCGGGTACCAGATACGGGCTGACCGCTGTATCGGACCTAAGACAAAAATCATTGTCGTCACCGAAGGTATTTTGACCCGGATGCTCCAAAGTGACCCTGCCTTGGAAAATACGGCACTGCTGATCTTTGACGAGTTCCATGAACGTAATCTTCATGGCGACCTTGCCTTAGCGCTCAGCCTCCAGTCGCAGGAACTTCTGCGTGACGACCTCAAACTGTTGGTCATGTCCGCAACGCTCAACACCGACGCTATTTCAACACTGCTCGACAATGCCCCTGTCATTACCAGTGAAGGGCGCAGCTTCCCGGTAGAGAACATCTACCTCGACACAACAACATCCCACCCTGCACCGATGCAGCTAAGTGGCGTTATCGCAAAAACTGTCAACGATGTACTGTGCAGTGATACCGGCAGTATCCTGATCTTTTTACCGGGGGTCAAAGAGATCAAAAACGTCGAAGCAGCCTTGCGTCAAACGCTCAAGGAGCAGAACATTGTCATTTCCCCGCTCTACGGGGAGATGAGCAAACAGGCACAAGACGCCGCGATCAGACCAGCCAAAAACGGTCTCCGTAAGATCGTCCTTGCCACCAACATCGCGGAGACGAGCCTCACCATCGAGGGGATCACCGTTGTCATCGATGCCGGATTGCAGCGGGTCTCTACATTTAACAGCGGCTCGGGGATGAACCGTCTGCACACACTCGCCATCTCCCAGGATGCAGCAACGCAACGCAGCGGCCGTGCGGGGCGTTTAAGCCCGGGAAAATGTTACCGCCTCTGGCACGAACACCGGCAGCTTGCACGCCACAGTACCCCTGAAATTATGACCAGTGACCTTACGCCGATGATGCTGGAGCTCGCGAATTGGGGTGTGGTTGATGTCGATGAGCTGCGCTGGCTTGACACGCCTTCTCATTCGGCGGTACGGCATGCCCGTACGCTTCTCGAAGAGCTCGGTGCCTTGCACGGTACCACGATCACCGAACACGGCAAGAAGATGCTGGCCTTGGGAACCCACCCCCGCCTGGCCCATATGATTCTTAAAGCTTCCGAGATCGGGCTCGGTGAAACAGCTGCCATGATCGCAGCACTGTTGAGTGAAAAAGATATCTTTACCGGCAGCGACAGGCACTCAGCCGACCTTTTAGAACGTGTGAACGCCCTGCAGGAACGCCACTCCGGAAACCATATCGACAGAAATGCCGTTCAACGTGTTTTGACGACCGCTTCTGGCTTTACGCAAAAGCTCAACACCGCTCGTTCGGCACAAACCGGCAGTAGTGACATGGTCGGGGTATTGCTCGGCTTTGCCTACCCTGACCGTATTGCCAAGTGCCGCGACACTAAAACCGGCCGCTACCTCCTCAGCGGCGGAAAAGGTGCCAAACTCAATGGTGAAGACACCCTCTTCGGCGAACCTTTTCTTGTCGTTGCCGACCTTGACATTGCCCAAAACGATGCCCGCATCTACACTGCGGCTGCTGTCAGTGAAGCCCAGATAGAAAAGTACTTCCGTCCACTGATCTCTCAAGAACGTCTTACCCGTTGGAACGATGAAAGTTCGCGTGTAGAAGCCAGAGAGCTGACCAGACTCGGAGCAATCATTCTTGATGAAAAACCGCTCAAAGAGATCGACGCAGCAGATGTCGCCATGGCCCTGATCGCTGCGATCAAAGAGAAGGGGCTGGAGACATTGACATGGTCAAAAGAGGCTCTTGGACTGCGTCGGCGTGTCGACTTTCTGAACTATAGCAAAGCGCACGTTCAAGAGGCTGCCGACACTGTTGATGACCTGCCTGACTTCAGTGACGAATGGCTGCTTGGGCATCTGAAGTTATGGCTGCTGCCGCATTTGGAGGGGGTAACAAGTTTTAAAGCCTGCCAAAAACTCAACACCTATCCTATGCTTCTGGGGCTGCTCTCCTGGGAGCAGCAACAGCATATTGACATCCTCGCACCGGCCAAGATCAAGGTACCGAGCGGCTCCGCTATTTTCATTAACTATGATAACCCCGCTTCGCCGGTTCTTGCAGTACGACTGCAAGAGCTGTTCGGAATGCTGGAGACACCGCGGCTTATCAAAGGCGCGGTACCACTGACGGTCGAACTGCTCTCCCCTGCACACCGCCCGATGCAGGTCACCAAAGACTTGAGGAGCTTTTGGGAAAACACCTACGACGAGGTCAAAAAAGAGCTTCGGGGCAAGTATAAAAAGCACTATTGGCCTGACGATCCATTCACTGCCCAAGCCACCAGCAAGACCAAGAAAAATATGTAGGTTTTTCAGACCTACCCAATCACAACCGACAGCGTCAATTAAGATCAAAAATTTAATGACACTTAAGTTGTACTTCGATATAATTTCGCGTTCCTTACTCTTTGTGCAAAAGCATCAAGTTTAAGCATATGACTGAATGGCAAGATCCTCTTGACTATTCTCGATCCATAAGGGACCAAAACCAAAAGGAGAAATACTCTATGAGACATTACGAAAACCTTGTAATCGTTAAACCAACACTAACTGAAGAAGAGACAAAAGCTTCAATCGCAGCTATCGAAGAAGTTCTTACTTCTAACGGTGCTGAGATCGTCGCACGTGACGAAATGGGTACTAAGAAATTAGCATACCCTATCGCAAAAAACGAGCGTGGTTACTTCCATGTCGTTTATTACACAATGGCACCTTCATCAATTGCTGAAGTTGAGCGTCGTTTCCGTATTAACGAAGATCTTCTTCGTTTCGTTACGATCAAATACGATTCAAAACGCGAAGTAACTGCATGGAAAGATCTTGTTGCCAAAACTGAAAAGAAAGCAGCAGCTAAAACTGAAGCTCCGGCAACAGAAGAAGCACCAGCAGCAGAAGCTCCGGCAGCTGAATAAGTAAAGGAAAACCCAGATGTACAATAAAGTCGTCCTCGTAGGAAACCTGACACGTGATATTGAATTACGCTACAGCCAAGCAGGCATGGCGATCGCTAAAACAGCGATCGCTACGAGTCGTAAGTTTACCGCTAATGGCGAAAAGAAAGAGGAGGTCATGTTTATAGACCTTACTTTTTTCGGACGCTCAGGTGAGGTAGCAAACCAATATCTTCGTAGAGGGTCTAAAATCCTAGTCGAAGGGCGAATTCAATTTGACCAATGGGTTGACCAAAACGGGGGAAAACGTTCGAAACACTCGATTGCCGTTGAGACAATGCAGATGTTAGATTCAAAAGGCGACAACCAGAACAGTGGTGGAGCGCAAAATGACTATAATGCACCGCAAGCGGCACAGGGTGGATACGGACAGCCACAACAGCAGAAACCTACATCTTCATACAATGCACCGCAACAGCAGTATGAAAAGCCATCATATGGTGGCGGACAGCCGCAAAGAGCACCGCAGCAAAGTATGCCGGCAGACCTACCGTCTATCGACATCGATGAAGATGAGATTCCATTTTAGAGTGAAGCCCACTCTCAAACTAGTAATAAACGCATAAGGATTTAATTATGGCTGAAAGAAGAAAATACAAAAAACGTTATTGTAAATACTGTGAAGCAAAAGTTGACTTCATGGATTACAAAGATGCAGGTTCATTGAGATTCTCTCTCTCTGAGCGTTACAAGATCATGCCACGTCGTTTGACTGGTAACTGTAAACGTCACCAAGAGATGGTTACAATTGCTATTAAACGTGCTCGTGCTGCAGCGATCATCCCTTACACTGTTACGCGTAAAGCGGTTATCAACAACCCTTTCGAAAACATCAAGTAAGTTCTCCGGCGAAGCATTGCTTCGCCGTCCTCCCCTTTTCACCTTCCCAGTTTAAAAACTAACTTAACTGTCTATTAATACGTCAATCTTTATCTTTACTTGCACTATTCTTTATGTTAAGATAGCCACATAAGGAGTAATTATGCCTTTCATGGAACGTCTGCAAAGTGCTTTGATCTTGAAAACACCGATGTATCATCCTAATGAAGCACACATTATTGAACACACTCACGAGATCTTCTACGAAACTATTGTTCATGATAACAGTACGCAGATGGTCCAGATGATCATCGAAGGATTTGATGTTGATTTTCATGAATTGGGCAAGACACCACCTCTGATCTTTGCCATTAAGTACAACAAGAAAGAGATCATTGAGACCTTGCTGCTGTATGGTGCCAATGTCAATATTCAGGACAGAGAGGGCAATACGCCACTTCATTTTGCACTTAGATTCGAATATTATGAACTCATGAAGACACTGCTTAACTACGGCGCAGATGCTACTGTGGCTAACAATGAAGGTGTTTGTGCCTTTGACATCGCTTCGCAAGAGGCACGCGATATTATGAGCGGTACAGAATCACTGATCGATACAAGAGCCCACAATATCTTTGAAACCGCCCGTTTGGGCGATCTTCACCGACTTGTTCACAGTATCCAAAAACAGCAACAACTTTTTCAAACTACCAATGAGGGGCAGTCACTACTGCACCTTGCAGTACTCAGCAACAACATAAAAGTGGTGTTGTACCTGTTGAACAAAGGTCTCGACATCGATGCCGAAGACCATGAGTCGCTTACGCCGCTTATTATGGCAATGAGCCACAGTCGTTATCTGAACATTGCTATCTTACTGCTTGACCGACATGCCACGATCGAGCATACCTCTAACAATGGACACAGTGCGCTAAGTGTCGCAATACGCAACAACAATCCTGAAGGTGCCAAAATACTGATCGATCGCGGTGCAAACATCAATATTCCGGACAATGCCCATACCCCTTTGACATTAACCCATATCGCCTTGCTTCAATACCATGAAAATGCGCCGCTTTACCGAGAATTGGAAACATCACTCCTGAGTAAAGGGGCCAAAGTCGATGTCCATCTGAACTCGCTTGGGTGGACACCTCTGTGTACTACAGTGACCAAGGTACAGGACAAACCCAACAGCGATCATATACGCTTGCTTTTACAACTCGGTGCCGATGTCAACCATGCAGACATCAATGGCCGTACGCCACTTATGCTTGCCGCTTCAATGGGGCGTTTAGCCTCTGTTGAGATGCTGATGAACAACTACGCCGCCAATGATGCGATTGACAATTTTGGCTGGAGCGCACTGATGTTCGGTGTCTACTACAACCACATTGATGTTGTGACCTTTATGCTCGAGAACGGTGTCAACCCAAACCTTGTCTCTTCGCAGGGGCTTACCGCGCTTAAGATCGCGCAAGAGCATAACCGCATAAAGATGGTCGATCTTCTTTTGGAATACGGTGCAATGGTCACCAAAGAAGATTGATTCATCTTTCAAATCAATGCGAAAATAGCCATCAAACTGCCTCAAAAATTGATGTTCCAGTCTTATTTCGAACACAGCTGTGATCTCTTTCTTATTTGCTTTTGATCCGAAGCAAACCCTCAGTAGGAAAACCCGCCCAGTAAAAATCTAAAATTGTGTTCTTCTTTTGTGTTGTCATTATGAATATACTCCAGGTTGAGCGGCACGCTCAATCTGTTCATGACTAACAGTTCTATGCTTAGCCCTGCTGTCGTTTCATTATATGTTGTATGGGTATTCCAGGTGTCTGACTGCCCGAAATCCTGCACATTATAGTAGCGGTGTTTGAGATAAAGTGCTTCTCTTGTCAAGGAGAGAGGAAAGGTGAAAAAGAGCAGACGTCCGTCAAACTGCTTTTTTAAAGAGAGTTCACCGACACCGACCTGTTTGACAAAACGGGTATACTCCAACGATGGCATAACGACAGCTGCCGGATCATTTGCAAACGAACTTTGAAAGTTTGTAAATTTCACGCCACGGGTATAATCCCGGACAGATAGTGCTGAGCTGTTTCGGTCGTAGTCCGAACGCACGCCTTGTAAGCCCATGCCAATAAAAAACTTTCCGGGAAGGTCATGCGCAAGTGCATACCTAACGCCATAGGCCAGGTCCTCTCTTTCATAGCTTCCAAACAAAGAAAGTGCATTGAGATAGTTTGTAAACATTGACTGTCCAAACCGTTCAGTGTGTGAGAGACTAACATCCAATGAGAGTGGCGACCGTGCATTATCATCATAATCCTGATAATAATTCAACGTAATATCCCCTCGATCATAACCACTCTTTATAACAGGCAGTTTAAGATGGGCGGCAAAGCCATAGTCACGACTGCTCTTAGGAAAGCTATAGGCGTATTCACTGTAGCTGTTCGTTGCTTCGTCGTAAAGATGATAGCTGTTGTCATCTCCACTGTTGTAGACACCATAAAGTGTCCCGCCAAATGAGAGTAGATGGGCGTTATTTTCGTAACTCATGCCGACAATTCCAACCTCATCCAAACCGCTCTGGGCAAATAGTCCAAAAGCATTACTTAAAAGAGGGTCGATTAGACTGCCTGAAACAGAGTAGACAAAGATCGTCTTCTCATTTTTACTTCCAAGTCCAAAACTCAAATAACTCCCGGCATAGTGGAGATTCAATGGGCCGTAATAAGGCGTGTCAAATGGCAAGGAACTGTTTGAGTCTTCCCGTTTTTGTTGACTGTACACCGAGAAACTGGCACGCCCAAAATAGGGTTCTTTTTCAAAAAAAAGTTTCGTGTCAAACGGTTGTTCCTCTTTTGGTTCAATCGTATTGATGACGTAGTAATAATGCTCACTGCCTACTGCCGCAATCAGTACTTGATGATCGTCTATTAAACGTGCTTCTACGACATTGTCGGAATTAGAGACACGTTCTACCTTGCTATTGCCTACACGAAACAATGTACTTCCATGCTCGCTGTTCGCGACAAAATAGACATTTCCCTGACTGTCTACCCCGCTAACGATCCCATAATATCCCTCATAATCATAAATAGCCGTTCGATTTTTGTAAAGTGTCCTTGTTTTGTCATGTTGCACAAAATAATAAAGGTTGTCCTGTTCATCAATGTAGACAGATGAATTGACTTGTGCGTAGAACTGATCGCCCACATAGAGTTGAGCCTGCTCGAACGATGCGGGAATGTCAAAATAGACCGCGACCCCGTTTGTAAGGTATCCCTGAATGACTTTGGATTCACTCCCCTCTTTGATCTTGCCGTTCGCATCGAATAGACCCATATAGATTTTAGTCGGATTAACAAATCCGCTGGCTTGTGTAAAATACTCATCATCAATATTGATGAGCTTGTTTTGGAAATAGCTTTGTCTCTCTTTTTTGACTGTTTTGTCTTTTTTGAACAAACGTACGATTTCCGGTGCCCGCTGTGCATCTGAGACCATAAAGTAGATCTTGTCACAGTTACTGTTGAGCGGTGTAAATCGCTTGGATGTGACTAAAGGCTCTCCTTGCACCGCAACAAAACTCTCGCCCTGCTCTAACAGCCATCGGTTAAAACCCGATATCGCATCTTCATAACTCTCTCCAAAGGTAATCTTAAAAATATGGTTGATCCTAAATGGCCAAAGCCATGACTTGGAGTGATTATAGAAGAAACGGTTGACCTTTTCAAGACCATATTTCTCTGCCAGATAAAGATGAAAAAAGCCGCCGACAATATAGTGGCGGTCATAATAGGGAAAGTCATGGGTTGTCTGGTTGTAAAGGAATTGCGGCGTAATATGTCCGGCTTTGGCCTGCATGATGCTCTCAGCTTTAAAACGGCCGCTGTAAAGACGCCCTCCATTGCCATGCCACGATTCGTTCAAAACAGCATTCCCCTCCAAAAGAAAAGAGCTGATGGTCATATTTGGCAGTGTAAACAGCGGAAAATACCCAGCCATCATAAAGCCGTTTCCAAGAACACTGTAGAGACCCTGCGTTACTGCACTCGCTTTTGCATTGACTTGATAATTGTGTGCTGTCTCGTGGTAAAGCAGCGTATTAAGCCATGACGTAGATGCAAAATAGTCATTGGAAGCACTTCCGCCCATGTAGTTGATCTGCAGATTGTAGGGGTACTGTGTTGAAAAGCCGTTGGCAATCTGATTCTGTTGCGAAATAATCCCTACATGCAGTAGAGAGTCCATCTCATAACCGAAATAGTGTTTGTACTCCTCGTTGATCATCGGTTCCAAAGCCATTGCCTGCACTGCAGCATAATGATTCTGCTCGGTAAAGATAATCTCTATCTGCTCTTTTTCGGCCTTATAGTACTGTTCATCACCTGGAACAATGGCCACACCCGCATGCAGAAGCTGTGAAACCAGTATCAATGCAAATAGCAGTAAAAACAAGCTTTGTTCAGCTTTTTTCATTGTTTATGTCTCTTCGTAGTGGGTAAATTATTATAGCCGTTGAAATATTAAACCGGAGATGCCTGCATGAGTACAGATCTAAAAAGTTTGTATGACCCAGGTCAGAATTACCAGCAGCAAAAAGTTTAACTTTGGATAGATCGTATTGAAAGGTAGGGCATTGGACTTAAGAGAGTAAAAAGTTTAGAATTGGTGTCGATTGTCTTGAGAGATGAGGAGTCGTACATAACGTACGACAAGTCAGCACACGACGCAAGATGCGCCGAAGCCAGACTTATTTAACCACAAGAAGGAACGTTGCCTGAATCAGAAGCATACTCATACAGGAAATCTTTTAGGTCTGCTGCATATTTTGCAAATTTTTTACCTTCAGCGTATTTTTCGCCTTTAGTACCTTTGTGCCATGCTTTGAAACCGGCATTGTCGTCTGCAAATGCTGCTTCCCACTCTGCTTGAGTTTTCATCGCTGCACCTTTAGTACCATTACCGTGACATTTTTTACACTGCTTAAGGTATGCTTTTTGACCTTTTTTAATGTCTGCATTTGCTGTTGATGCAAACATACCTAGTGCAACTACTGATGCTAATAGAATTGAAGTTGATTTTTTCATTCTAAGTTCCTTGTGATAAATTTGTGACATTGTAACATGGTTAAAGCAAACTAAAATTAAATTTCTTATGTCATATCAAGACTTTAATCTAACGTTACCTATTCGCCCATCTCTTCAAAATCACTTTCTTCATCATCAACAACGCCCTCTGCCGTTTTGACAGCCTGACGAATTTTGTCCTGACGCATTTTACGATTACTGGTGTGTTTAAGTTTTTCCAACACTTTTTCATCCTCTATGCCCATCTCTTTCTTAATCGCATCATCATCAAAGCCCGCAACCTGCAGAATATAGAGCTTAAGTTCACGTTTGGTCATATTCTTCTTGAGGATGTTGTAGAGTTCGACTTCATTATTACTGATCATTGCCGTATCACATTGGTAAAACGCTGCCAGTGTTGCACGAATCGACTTGGTACCATTGTATTTAAACCATATTGAGTTTTCTAACATATTTATATTTCCTTCAAGATCAATCTCAGATCTTTTTCTTCTATTATTATATTGGCCTCTTTTTTCAAGACCTCGTGTGCGCAAAATGCCACCCGTGTTCCGGCATGGGCAAACATACTCAGATCGTTAGCCCCGTCACCGCAGACCATCGTCTCTTCTTCACTGATACCCAGGATGTTCTGCAGACGGACCAACATGTCACCCTTCGAGAAGTTAAACATCATATCACCGCCGACCAGACCAGTCAGTTTTCCATCTTTGACATGCAGGGCATTTGAAAAGTCGGCATCATAGCCCAAAATATCCTTGGCATAAGAGGTCGCTGTTCTAAAACCGCCACTGAAACAGACCACTGTCATACCGCGTTGCTTCAGTGCTGCTATCGTCTCGATTGCACCCGGCATATAGGGCAAGGAATGGCTTATCTCTTCGACTTTGGAGTATTCCAGTCCTTTGAGTAGACCCACCCTTTCCTGAAGGGATTCAAAAAAATCCAATTCTCCGGCCATTGCACGCTCCGTAATCTCCGAGACCTGTTTACCTATGCCTAAGGCTTCGGCAAAAAAATCGATCGTTTCACCATCCATCAATGTTGAATCAAAATCAAACACACATAATTTCATCATAAATTACTCATCTTTCGCTATAATCTCGCAATTATACCCAAATATCGAAGTAGAGGGCTGACCAATGCCTTCCATCGACTCTATTTTTGACACCAGCGTAGGAAGCCCTTTTTGTTTGAACAACTCATCGATAAACTGCAAAACTCAACCTATATCACGCTTGAAACGACACCGCCGCACTCTGCACGTTTCAGACCTGTGATCGATGCCATTGCAGAACTCGGACTTGACAAAATGGTCGATGGTTTCAGTACAACCGATAATCCTCTTGCCAAGCTCAAATATAATGCACTTTTTGCCGCCCAACAGCTGCAAAATCGTTTTGACAAACCTGTTCTGGCTACGATGAGCATGCGTGACCGTAACCGGATTGCCCTGCAGTCCGATCTACTTGGAGCGAATGAAGCCAACGTCCGCGCTTTTTTAGCCTTGACAGGTGATCCGGCTAAGATCTCAGACCAGAAAGAGGCCAAAGGGGTCTTTGAAGGTGACTCAACACTTTTGCTCGACATCATTTCTGCCTTTAACAAGGGAAATGACATGATGGGCAAAGCTTTTAAAGACGCCCCTGAACCAATCTATCCTTTCGCCGTCATCAACTCACATGCACGTAATCCAAAATCATTGCAAAAAAAGATGCTTAAAAAGATCAACCATGGCGCAGTCGGAATAATCACGCAGCCGGTCTATGATGTGGAGAGTGCCAAACTGCTGGTAGCGCTTATGGGCGATGCCAACAGAGAGAGTGAGCACGAGAACGAAGCCACACTTATTCTGGGAATCTTTCCCATCACAAAACTGCGTACTGCCAAGTTTCTCGATGCCCATGTTCCCGGTATACATGTTCCTCCCTACTGGATAGATGCTCTTGAAGAGGCCGCATCAGTCTCACAAGAACAAGAATATAAAGTAGGCTTCGAACTTAGCAAAAAACTCTTTAACGACATTAAAGATTTCCATCCAAAAATACATCTGATGACAGCCAACCATTTTCAAATAGCCAAAGATATTCTCGCATAAGGTTTTCTCTCTTGGTGTATCTTTACCCAAACTGTTCTTTTAATATAAGATTTGTATATTTCTTGTTATAGTAACCGGACAACTACACTTTTCAAGGCTTTCACTAATGATATACAAACTCATTCTCACATTATTTATCGCTCTTTTTTTTACGGCATGTAACGCCACTCCTGATGCCCCACTGTCACCAGAGTTAGACAAGTATGCGCTCGTCAAAGAGAACTGTGAAGGCCTACGTACGATGCCCGGAATCAAGGTGCCTGATGCCCTTGACAAAGAGTGTCGTATATTGCTAAAACGTCTGGAAAAATCTAATGGTATCGATTACAAAGTCGCGCATTTTAATGACAACAACACAGACCCCAATGCCAAACCTAAACCGGAGTTCATTCTTTTACAGACCACTGCCTACCGTCAACATCGTAAGACCGAAGTCGATTATGAAGCCTTCTGCAAAACCATAAACGAGGTCTCACAGGATGCAATCGTACATGACCAGCTTTCTGATGTCGCCCTGACACTCACCTTTCCCGAAACGCTCTTTACCAAGCAACATTACGACTACTACAAACGCCAAGAACAGAAGTATCAAGAAGATCCGCAATATCTGGCTTTTGAAAAAAAATACTCCGAGGAACTTGTCGAGCAAGGTCTTGTCTATCTCAGCCAAGGAAAGAAAAAAAGTGCCAACAAGGCCTTTAAAGCTGCTGCCGCACTGAAGAATGCCCAGGCTGCCTACCTGGTGGGTATTATTTATGAAGCAAAGCATGTTGACAAAGCGATCAAATGGCATACTAAGGCTAAAGAAAACGGTATCAAAGGAGCCCGTATCAACCTGGCCCGTCTGTACAACCGTAAACATCAGCCAAAAGAGGCTCAAGAACTCTATATAGAAGCAGCGGAGGACAACGATGCCTATGCCCAATACCTGCTCTATGAACAGTATAAAAAAACTGACAATGAAAAGACCAATGCTTTGTCCCGTCAATGGGTCAAACGATCGGCAGACAATGGTTATCCGCCCGCAGAATATGCTTTCGGTCTACAACTGCTGAACGATAAAAAGAGAGAAGAGGCCAAAGTGTGGCTGACCAAGGCACAGGAGCATGGTATTAATGCAGCAAATTCAACCTTGGGCATTCTCTTTTTCGAAGACAAAGAGTATCAAAAAGCCTACGAGTATTTAACGGTTGCAGAGAGCAGCGACGCAAAATACCAGCTCGCAGTGATGTATGAACAGGGTCTTGGTGTTGAGGCTGACTACTACCGATCCTATATGCTGTACAAAGAAGCGGCAAAACTGGGACACAAAAACACGCAAAAAGAGATCGCTCGTGTTGGAAAACTTAAAACAGAAAAAGAGAAAGCCCATTACAGTGCGGCAAAACGCAAAGAGAGAGAACACCAGGAAGAACTTGTGTTACGATTTGGCGAAGTCCCGATACTCCGTAATGTCAGAACAGCTGGAATGACAATACACCTTCAAGGACTGGCAACCCTACCGCTGGGAAGCGGTCATGGCTTTATTGTTCACAGCGAAGACGGCAAATCGTTCTATGTAATCGACGCCCAACAAAAAGCAGATATTCAGCAATACCAGTATGTCGATATTGTCACAAAAGCAACCGGCAATCCTGTCACAGTCAGCGATAATGAAGGTCTGACTACAGACATCTATCAATTTATATTTCAAGAACATTCTCAACTGTAAAAGCGAGGTCCATTATGCCCTATATTTTTCTACTGACACTCTCAACCATGCTACTGTTGACAGGATGTCTACCCTCCCCAAAACCGATAGAACATGAAAAACTGTCGCCTTATCAGAGCATCAAATCGGCTTGTACCCAGAGCCCTCCACGCATACTTGAAACAGAGTGTACGCAATTTGTAAACGATTTAAACGAAGAGAATGCTCTTCTCAACGCTATGCAAGCTATCAAAGAAGATGAGAGGCAAGAGGCCAAATACATAACACTAGCCGACAATGAGAGTCTGCTTATTCACAAACTTGAGACAGACAAAACAGTGCTTGCCACACAGTGCCAGTCACGAATGGCCGAGATCATCAAGCACAACGACATCAACAGTGCGGCATTCTGTCTTCTCTTCGAAGAGAACCCTATTACCTTGGAGCAATACAAATATCTCAATGCTCATGCGCCAATGTTTGACACCAACCCGCAGTACATAGCCTATGAATCGGAATATGCGAAAAAGAAGGTAAAAGAGGGGCTTAAAGCCATGAACAAGGGCGACAAAAAGAGCGCTCTGCAGGCTTTTAAATCCGCTTCAGCTGCCAAAAGTGCTGAAGCAGCCTATCTTGCAGGTGTCATCTACGAAGAGAAGCAGATCGAAAAGGCAATCACCTGGCACAAAAAAGCGATCGACGAAGGTGTTGATCTCTCCAAGATCAATCTGGCCAGGCTTTATCTTCGTATAAAACTACCCCATAAAGCTAAAGAGTGGTATGCAAGTGCCGCAAAAGACAATAACGCGTTGGCACAATACAGACTCTTTAAGATGGATGCAAAATCCACCAGTCTCAAAGCACGCGAAGAAGCGCAGTTGTGGCTAAAACGTTCCGCAGACAACAACTACCCGCAAGCACAATATATTTACGGACTTCAACTGCTTAAACAGAAAAAAGTAGATGAAGCACAGCTCTGGCTGGAGAAGGCGCATGCCAATGGTATCAGTGATGCCAACCAGTTTTTAGGCAAGATCTATTTTGAAAAGGAGGCCTATAGCAGTGCCTATCCTCTACTTCTTGATGCCCAGGACAAAGGCGCTGCCAACTACCTGCTGGCACAGATGTACGAGAAGGGTCTTGATGTCAAGAAAAACAGTGTGCTTGCTTACCAACACTATAAAACAGCACACGAACTTGCCCATGGCAACTATGTTGAAGATATGAAACGGGTACAAAAACGTATGACCTCTAAAGAGCGTCAAGAAGCCAAATATATTGCCAAAAAAGAGACCGGAAGAACGAATGCATTAAACAAGATGTGCGGACCTCATTTTAGTGAAAAGAACGCCAAAGTCGTTAACAGAAAAGTCCATCTTGTCGGTGTGGCCGTTAAACCTGTAAAAGAGGCTAACGGGTTCATTGTCTATGGTGACAATGAGAGACTCTACTATGTTATCGATATGGCCATGGCATCGAAGATCAATGATTATCAATCCATAGATATCAGTGCAAAGGCTACAGGTAAAGCCATTATTGTCAGTAGCGATACCGGGACCCTGCAAGGCATTTACCAATTCGACACGCCAAAAAACTGTTCGACAAAATAAAGGAGAATCATGCGTTTTTATATTGCTAGTCTGAGTATACTCCTATTTCTTGCCGGTTGTGCCCCAACACCCAGTACGCCGCTTGCTCCAAAATTGAGTCACTACGCAACGGCTCAGCAGCAATGCAATGACTTTCTTGATGGCAAACAGGTACTGACTAAAAAGGTGGAAAAAGAGTGTGAACAGTTTCTTAAACGTTTGGATACAGCTAACCTTAGCGCTCAGAGACTTGCCGACGAGAACCTTAGAAAAGGTGAACGCAAGGAGCTTAACATAGAGTATGCGCGAGATCGCAACAGACTCAAACTTCAATATGAGACACTTTTAGAAGCAGTCAAGAAGGCAACACTTGACACCATTAGGCAAGATAATCTGGAAGGTTTTTTACAAGGGGTAGCATTTCCCGGAAACACCTTTACTGAGCCTTACTACAACTATATGGCAAGTAAAGCACCCCGTTTTGACAATGATACACGCTATCTTGATTTCCAGCGTCAAGAGAGTGAACGTTTAATGCTCAAAGGACAGCATTATCTCCAGCAAGGAAAAAAGCAGAAGGCCTTGAAGTTATTTGAAAGAGCTGCCGAGCTTAACAACCCTCAAGCTGCCCGTTCAACCGCACTGTTGTATGAAGACAGCAATACCATTCTGGCGATTAGTTGGCATCAAAAAGCCGTAGAGGGGGGTGTTAAGGAGTCCAGTTTAAACCTTGGCCATCTGTATGAACAAGAGGGCGACACCGTTATGGCCCAACAGTGGTATCTTACATCGGCCCAAGCGGGAAATGCTAAAGCACAATATCAGCTCTACCACTTTGAAAGAGATAAAGACAAAGCACTCTACTGGCTTAAAGAAGCTGCCTCTAATGGGAATGCCCAGGCGCAATACCGCTATGCTCTGATCTTGATGGAACAAGCAAAAACAGACGAAGCTATTGACCTACTGCAGCAAGCTGCACAAAACAACTACACGCAGGCATCGGACTACCTCGGTACCTATTTTTACAAACTCAAGCTCTATGACAGTGCCTTTAAACAGCTTTCACAATCAGAAAGTGCGAATGCCTTCTATCTTCGTGCGAAGATGTCTGAGATGGGAGCCGGTACGCCGAAAGATTATGACCAGGCCTACACCTTTTACAACCGCGCAGCGGCTTTGGGTGTAAAAGATGCCGATCAAGACCTTCAACGTATTGCACGTCTACTTTCCAAAGAGCAGAAAGAAAAAGCCGCAAGAGAAAAACGTGAGCAGCTTAAACGAATGGCCTCTATGGTCAAACAGTGCGGGGCCATCCCCAATGCGACTGCGATTAAAAAAGGCGGCAAAAGATTTCATATCATCGGAACAGCTTCTGTTCCTGTTGGATACAAAAGCTTTATCATCTATGGCGACGATGGCATAGACTATTACCTTCAGCAAGCAAGAGGCATTCAAGAAGGTGACCATGTTGATATATCAGCCATGTCAATCGGTTCAACCACTTCCGTTAGCACTACCAGTGATGAAGAAGCAGTCAAAATCTATCAGTTCTCATTCATCAAAGAGTGTATCATTGAAGAAGAGGAGCAATAAAACTTCTCTTCTGCCCCCTCAGCATCTACATAACCTTACGTAGAATTTGCTATAATCCGCCAACTGTTTGAAAACGGTTAACTCGCACCTTTGTGCTTGCGTCTACAATACCCATCAAGGAACACCATGATCGATCTTAAACTTCTCCAAAAAGACTTTGACCTTGTCAGCAGCCAACTGCAACGCAAAGGCGTGACGCTCGAGATTATCGAATCTATCAAAGAGAAAAACGAAGCCCTGAAAAAAGCAAAAACTCTCTTTGAGAGTGCCCAGGCTGACCAGAATGCGATGAGTAAACTTTTTGGCGTCTACAAGCGTGAAGGCAAAGACATGGCTGAACTTAAAGCCAAGGTCGATGCCAACAAGGTCCTTGTAGCAGAGCTCCAGGAGCAGCAGCGCGAAGCCGAAGAGGCTCTGACGACGCTTATTATGGCTGTACCCAATATGCCCGATGCCGATGTACCCGACGGAGCAGACGAAGAGGACAATGTCGAGATCAGAAAAGTCTTGACACCGCGCAGCTTCTCTTTTACACCGAAAGAACACTGGGAATTGGCAGAGACGACAGGCTGGATCGATTTTGAACGCGGTGTCAAGATCGCCAAAAGCCGTTTCTCTGTTGCATTTGACATGGGGGCCCGTTTGGAACGCGCCCTTATCAACTTTATGCTGGACTTTAACCGTGAACGCGGCTTTATGGAGGTCTCGGTACCCCAGCTTGTCAACCGACAGGCGCTCGAAGGGACAGGTCAGCTTCCAAAATTCGAAGACGATCTTTATGTCACGACCGACGGTATGTACCTTATCCCTACGGCAGAAGTGCCTTTAACCAACCTCTACCAGGATGAGATCATCCCTGAAAGTGCCCTTCCTATCAAGATGACAGGCTACACCTCATGCTTTCGTAAAGAGGCCGGTGCCGCCGGACGTGACACGCGCGGTATTATCCGCCAGCACCAGTTCCACAAAGTCGAGCTTGTCGCGATCGCCAAACCGGACGAAAGCGATGCTATCTTTGATGAGATGGTAAGCTGTGCTTCCGACCTTCTAACGGCCCTTGAACTGCCCCACCGCCTTGTAACACTCTGTACCGGTGACCTTGGTTTCAGCGCGGCAAAGACGATCGACCTTGAAGTGTGGCTGCCGGGCCAGAACACCTACCGCGAGATCTCTTCGGTCTCCAACACCAGAGAGTTCCAGGCGCGCCGTGCGAAGATCCGCTCAAAGATCGACAAGAAAAATACCCTGCTCCACACGCTGAACGGTTCATCTTTGGCTGTCGGCCGTACCATCGTCGCGATCATGGAGAACTTTCAAAACGAAGACGGGAGTGTAAACATCCCTTCTGCACTTCAGCCTTATATCAAATAACGCTCTATTCAGCGGTGCTTTTTTGCACCGTTTTACTGCCTGTCATCGCCCTTCTTTCCAACGTATCCAAACTATACAAAACCTCTCTTTTTTTCCACGCATCTACAACAAAGAGAAAGACACTCATTTTTACTCTTTTATGGCGCATAAGAGAATACGCTTGATTTTTGCAGCAACATGCAAAATATTTTTGCAATGTGATGCAGGAATGATATTGGGCAGGTACCATAGTTAATCACCCAATCACATTTTTTTGTGAGTGTATCAAGAAAAAGGAACCTGCATGCCTTCCAATACTCTCATGAGACTCCTGCTGCTTCTGCTGGCAGCGACTGCTCTCTTCGCCCAATCCAAAGAAGTCCTTATCATAGACAAAGGGGTAAGCGATTACCGCTTCTTTATAGATAATGTAAACAAAGAGACCGATGTCATCCTGCTCGAACGCGATGAAGACGGTCTGAAGCAGATCGCCTCGGCGCTCAAGGCCTATAAAGATCTTGATGCCATCCATGTGATCTCCCACGGTGAGCCGGGGCGCTTGTTGCTGGGCAAGGTTAGCCTAGATGAAAACAGTCTCAATAGCTATGCCGAGGAACTTGCGCACGTCGGCGCCGCGCTGGCCGATGATGGTGACCTGCTGCTTTACGGCTGTAACGTGGCCGAAGGTGAAACAGGAAACAGTTTCGTTGAGCACTTAAGCATGGCAACTGGTGCTGATATTGCTGCTTCCAGCGATGTTACCGGCAGCACTAAATTAGGTGCCAACTGGATTCTTGAAAAACACACAGACCAGATAGAGGCCAGTGCGGTCATTCCGGTTGAATTACAACAGCAATACCGGCATCTACTTTTAGCGTCACCCGGTTTTCAGGATATCCCTCCTTCAATAACTGAACCACTCTCTATATCTGCTGGTGAATTCACACTAACCAATGAATCTGGGGTGACAGTTACTGCTGATGCCACTGGAACGAATACCTCGGACGGTGTCTACTACACTTTACTTAGTTCTTCTAATTTGCCATTAAAAATCATGGCTGATACGGCCAGTACAGCAACTTTTGACCTCACTGGCATTTCTCTCACCAGATTTAGTACCGTAGGTAATTTCACTTTTACTATTACGGGTTTGGACGCAAGTGGAACTGCAATACCCGGTGCTAGCACCACGATTACCTCAGCAGCAGGTGGCATAGGTGTAATTGCTGATAATGGAACTTATACGAATTTTACAGGCATCGCTGGATTTAGGATTGTTGCTTCAGAAAGTACAGGAACCACTAATCACGATAACATCACTTACGCTGGCTTCTCTATTGCTAATGTTGCTGCGCCATTTGTGAACAGTGCCCCCACCTTCGATGATGCAGATAATATAGTCGCGCTCACCCTCAACGAAGACGCCGGTGCCACTACTATTGCTGGCATAGGTGTGACCGATACCGACGTCGGCGATACGCTTACCTGGGTTCAAGGCGTAACCGCACCTACCAAAGGTGCAACCAGTTTTTTTGGTACCGCAACGGCAACGGGAGCTACAGGTGACCTACCCACAACTTACACCTACACTCCAATAGCTAATTTAAACGGCGGGGACACCTTCACCGTTAATGTCGATGATGGCAATGGCGGCAGTGATACGCTCACCGTCAATGTCACCATTAACAGTATCGCAGATATCATTTCCGACAGCGTCCCCGGCAACGCGGTTTACGGTCTTGGCGGTAACCTCGATTTCACCCTAACCTTTGATGAGTCAGTGACCGTTACGGGTTCGCCTAGAATTGCACTGGATATTGGCGGAGCCGTTAAATATGCAACCTATGTTTCTGGTAGCCCGGGCACAACCCTGACTTTCCGTTATACCGTTGAAGCGGGTCTTAGCGATGCCAATGGCATTGCTGTCAACAATGCGGTCGACCTCAATGGCGGCACGATTGTTAATGGCGGTGCTCTTGCTGCTGATTTGAGTAATGTCACATTTGCCAGTACGGCTGGCGTACTGGTTGACAGTGTTGCGCCAACCGTGAGCAGTGTCACGGTTCCGGCTAATGCCACCTACATCGCCGGACAGAACCTGGACTTTATAGTTAACACCAGTGAGAACGTCACCGTTAACACCGTCGGTGGCACACCGACGCTGGCCCTGACCATCGGTGCAACGGGCAAGAGCGCGAGCTATGTCAGCGGTTCTGGCAGCACGGCTCTGTTCTTCCGTTATACGGTCGAAGCGGGACTCAGCGACACCGACGGTATCGCAGTGGGGGCTACAATCAGTCTCAACGCCGGGATGATGCAGGACGCGGCCACAAACAATCTGAACACGACGCTTAACTCGGTGGGCAGTTTGACTTCGGTACTGGTGGACAGCATAGCTCCCAGCGTAACTGATGCCAACATCGCCCTCAGCGGTGCCAGTGGCACTGGTGGTGCCTTCATCGTGGGGGATACTGTCTCTGTTACTTGGGACAACACAGCCACCGGAGACAACAATGGAGATATCGCTTCGGTGCGTGTCAATTTCTCTGCTTTCGGCGGTGGATCGGCTGTGTCGGCGAGTAACAGCAGCGGCGTCTGGACAGCAAGCTATACCATCACTGCAGGTATTATTGATGGAAGTAGTATTAATGCTTCGGTGAGCGCCATCGACAATGCCGGCAATTTCACCACTACAACTGATACTACAAATGTCACGGTGGACAGCATCGCGCCAGGCACTCCTGTTGGTACATTGACGGTAGATGAGAACAGTGCCAACAGCACCGCGGTAGGAACTGTCACGGGAGGCGGTATCGACGGTGTCACTTATTTATTGACCGATGATGCCGGTGGCCGCTTCGCTATCGACGGGGCAGGCAACCTTACCGTCGCAAACGGCGCACTTCTCGACTTCGAAACCAACACCAACCATAACATTACTGTGCGCGCTACAGACAATGCGGGTAACACTACTGATTCGGTGCTGAGCGTCACCGTGACCAACCTCGACGAAGCGCCGGTCATCACCAGCAACGGCGCTGGTGCGACAGCGGCGACAAGCATCAGCGAGAACACGACGGCAGTGACGACGGTCACCGCGACCGATGTGGACGCGGCGACGACCTTGACATACACCATCAGCGGCGGTGCGGATGGCGCAAAGTTCGATATCAACGCAAGCGCGGGCGTCCTGACATTCGTCTCTGTACCGGATTTTGAAACACCGGGCGACGCAGATGCAAATAACATCTATGAGGTACAGGTCACTGTCAGCGACGGCGCACTCACAGATCTGCAGGATATCGCGGTCAGCGTGACCGATGTTAATGAAGTTCCGGTTATCACGACAGGGACAAGCTTCTCCATTGTGGAGAATACAACCTCCGTCGGAACAGTCGTAGCGGCAACCGATCCCGAGGGTCTGGCTATCACCTACAGCCTGGGCGGCACCGATGCGGCACTCTTTACACTCGACAGTGCAAACGGTACCCTGAGCTTTAACACGGCACCAAACTTCGAAACACCGGGCAGTGCGGCGTCGAGCAACAGCTACAGTCTTGACGTTACTGCAAGCGATACGGTGAAGAGCGTTGTTCAGGCTATCACC
>JBFEJN010000027.1:0-32083 GCA_041553195.1 Sulfurimonadaceae bacterium | reverse complement strand
CGGCCCCAATCCCTGGTCATGATACATCGCAACAAAATAGGTGTATTGTTGTCTGAAATGCGGCGTGAAAGCGATGTCCGGTACAATCGGACCTATAAAAACCTCTTTTCCCAAGGCAGTATTCAAAGTGGAGATTGCCTCAATGATGATCTCCTCTTCATGCCCAAGCACACCATTGTCTCCTGCGTGCGGGTTGAGACCTAATACTGCAACTTGATGGTCACCGATGGCGCGGTGGAAGTCTGCTAAAAAATTCGTTAGTCGTTTCAATGTCACTGCACTGGCTACAGCTTGTAAAGGAATATGCTCAGTAAACAGTGCGACATATAGCTTTGAACAGCCGAGCATCATGATGGCATCTTTGTCGAAAAGGTCACGTAGCATGTCCGTGTGGCCTTTGTAGCTTATACCTGCAAGCGACCAGGCTTCTTTGTGTATAGGAAGGGTGACAACAGCATCGACGCGTTTCTCCTTGGCCAGTTCGACAGCGTGTAAAAAAGATTGGTAGGAAAACGCTCCTGAACGTTCGGAAACTGTACCGGGTTCGATGGCGATGGCATCACCCACTTCCGAGAGCTCAAAGTCGTCAGGTATCTCAATGTTAAGCAGTTCAGCAGCGCTGTGTAAAAGCGTGTTGTTGATGCAGTAGAGAGGTGTAACAAGCTTGGAGATCTGGCTGTGTGCTTTAAGTGCGATCTCGATCCCGACACCGTTGATGTCACCAAGACTAACGGCTATGCGGGGACGATTTAGCGTCGGCATAACTGTTTCATCTCATTAACAGCGTTACCGAGGCCTGTAAAGACTGACCGTGCGATGATACTTTGACCGATGTTGAGTTCTGTGATCGCATCTATCTTTGTCATCGTACTGACATTTTGATAATTAAGACCGTGTCCTGCGGCCACTTCAAGGTTGATGGATCTGGCATGTTCCGCACTGATCGTAATGGCCTTAAGTGCATCGGCAAGCATGGCCTTGAGTTCATCACGCGGAAGCTCAAGCTCTTTGATCGTGTGGTGAGAGTACGGCAGGGCTGAGTTCAACATCGCATAGATATTGGCAAAATGTCCGGTATGCAGCTCAACCATGTCGGCGTCGAGTGCATGGCTCTGTTCTACAGCATTGATAGCCGGGTCGATAAAAAGGGAGACGTCAATACCTGCATCATGCAGACGTTCGATAGCATCGCTGATAGCATCACTTTTACCGATAACATCAAGTCCACCCTCAGTTGTCACTTCGGCGCGGTTTTCAGGTACCAGAGTTGCGCGGTGTGGTCGTAGTTCGCAGACAATGTCAATAATGTCCGGGTTGATTGAACACTCGAGGTTTACCGGCAGTGGAGAGGAGGCGATGATCTTTTTAGCATCTTCATCATGAATATGCCGTCGGTCTTCACGAAGATGTATGGTGATCTGGTCTGCACCGTTTTGAGCACAAATCGCCAGTGCCATCAGCGGATCCGGATCGTTGATCTTGC
Source organism: Sulfurimonadaceae bacterium (assembly GCA_041553195.1). Taxonomy (GTDB): domain Bacteria; phylum Campylobacterota; class Campylobacteria; order Campylobacterales; family Sulfurimonadaceae; genus Sulfonitrofixus. Next base: position 30,600 of record JBFEJN010000027.1, on the reverse strand, counting down.
GTGCTTCACGAAGGACGGCAATGTGGTCGATGTTGACACCAAGTGTCATCGGTTTTTTAACTGCGTTTGGCATAGAATTCCTTTTTAAACTCTTGAAACCTATCCTCAATAATGGCCTGACGCATCTGCTTCATCAGCGTTAGGTAGTAGTGCAGGTTGTGGATCGTTGCCAGACGGAAGAATGTAATCTCACGAGCACGAAAGAGGTGATTTAAATAGGCACGTGAATAGCGTTTACAGGTCAGACAGTCACATTCTGGATCGATAGGTGCGCTGTCCTCTTTGAACTTAGCCCCTCTGATGTTTATACGGCCAAATGAGGTGAAAAGTGTACCGTTTCGGGCATTCCTGGTCGGCATGACACAGTCAAACATGTCAATACCGCGTTCTACATTTTCAACAAGATCTTCAGGTGTGCCGACGCCCATGAGATAACGCGGCTTATCTTCAGGCATATACTGTACGGTGTGTTCAACTGTATCATACATGTCCTGGTTTGTCTCGCCGACGGAAAGACCGCCGATTGCAAACCCGTCATAATCGAGACTGCAGAGTTCTGTGGCGGATTTTGTTCGAAATGCTTTGTCCGTACCGCCTTGAATAATGGCAAAGATGTTTTGTTCTACACCCACTCCCTCCTGCTGTTTAGTGCGAAAGTAGGCTATGGACTGTTTTGCCCATTCTGTGGTTCGTTCTATGGAGAGTTTGATGCGTTCTTGTGTCGCGGGGAGGGCAACCAGGTCGTCAAGGATCATCATGATGTCCGAGCCGAGGTTATGCTGGATGTCAATAACCTTGGACGGGGTGAAATAGTGCTTGGAGCCGTCGATGTGGCTTCTAAACTCGATGCCGTTGGCATCTGCTTTGGAAATGTCGCTCAGACTGAAGGCCTGAAAACCACCGCTGTCGGTTAGAAAACTTTTAGGAAAGGTTGTAAAGTTATGCAGTTTTCCCATTTTATTGACGGTTTCGTCTCCAGGACGAAGATACATGTGGTACGTGTTGGCAAGAATGATCTCTGCGCCGAGAAGTTCATGCATATCTGCCATGTCGAGTGCCTTGACAGAACCGACTGTTCCTACCGGCATAAAGACAGGTGTCGTAATTGTAGAATGCGCTGTTTTTATAGTGCAGGCTCGTGCTTTACCGCTTTGGGCTTCAAGAGTGAATTCCATAGATCTCCATACGTTGTTTAAGTCATGAAACCCTTGGCTCCATGATCGGGTGTGTAATTATAGACGTGATTTTACCACATTCCTCGTCACGCTTATGAATATGCTACAATCACGGTACAAAAATAAAGATTGGTATGCATGAAAAAGATTTTAATTATCTGTGACAGTAAAATAGGCTACAACTTTGTCCAGCGGGCGATCGATACCTATGCCAAAGACAACCTCTATTACGTCATTCATCCCAAAGATGCACCATTTGAAAATGCACCCTCATCGCGTTTCAAGTTTTTTGAATTTGACCCGACGAGCCTTTACAAACTCTCCAATGTCTTAAAGATGGAGTTCGTTCAGGTCTTTATTGCTATGAAAAACCCGACGGACCTTGAGCAGACGATCGCTAATATCCGTGCCAGCAAGAAAAAGCTTCGTATCATTGTCATCGACCATTGGGCGTTGGACCTTGAACAGTACAATGTCGTTCAGATCAACACGACAGAGATCCTTGCCTCTCACATGTTCGATTATCTGCCGAATGTGCCGGTCGTCGCTCAGAATGTCGGTTTGGGCGAGGGTGAGATCATGGATGTACTGGTTCCTTTTGGAAGCTCATTCGTCTACAGACATGTCGGCGTCATAGAACAGAAAGGGTGGCGTATTGTCGGCATCTATCGCGGTGGCAAGCTCATACTGCCTGACGAGAGGAAAATGATCCATCCAAACGATCAGCTTCTGTTGGTCGGGGAACCGTCGGTTCTTAACTCCGTATATCGGGCAATTAAAAGGGAGATCGGCCAATTTCCGCAACCCTTCGGAACGAACCTCTACCTCTTTGTAGACATGATCAAAGATGATGTTCAAGAAATCATCTATCTGGTAGATAAAGCCATTGCCGTCCATAAGAACTTCAGCAACCGCCTTATTATCAAGATCTGTAACCCGAGTGATCTTGCACTGTTGCAGCAGATCAAAAGCAGACGCAGTGAAAAAGTGATAGTCGACATCGATTACCAACAGAGCTATATTGATGATGTTGTTATGAATGATGTTAAGCAGTATGACATCGGTCTCATAATGGTCTCATCGTATATGTTTTCCAAAGATAAGATGCGCGAGATCCTTTTCGATGCCAATGTTCCGGTGTTGTCGCTTGCCAAACGTTCGATAGACAAGATCAAAGACACGGTTATTGTCTTGAATGACAACAAAGACCTCGAAAAGATCTCCACGACAGTCTTCGACTTTTCATCTCAAATGCGTTATAACCTGGAACTTTTGAAAAATGAAGATGAAGAGAGCAGTGAACAAGATGAGATCATTGAACATTACCGAAACCTTTCTGCGATCTTTTCAAAAAATATCCATATCAATTTTCACAAAGAAAATCCGGTACGTAAACTTTCAAAACGCGAACAGTTCCTACAATGTATCCCCTTTACAGAAAAAATACTTTTAACAAAAAGCAGTACACTCTTTTCAACTGATATCGAGGAACTCTATTACCGTCTGAACCATTACCACCAGCTCTTTTTACCGATTAAGATCTAGTTCGCATTGTGCCCCGATTGCACACCGTGAAAAAAGCTTTTTATCGCCTCTGTTCATTCACTGTTTTTTAAGTTGCTGTAAAGTATTATATTTATAATAATTTGCAAATATAATGGACCTCTATAATGACCATCGATATCAACCTCAAAAAAGAGATCGATCTCTCCTACCAAGTCACAATTGATAAACTTTCAGACCTTCATTTTGACACGAAAGTGGCGATCGTAACCAACCCGACTGTATCAGCACTGCACCTAGCGTATTTACGTTCCAAGATCAGTGCGAAAGAGATCCATATTATCACCGTTGCCGATGGTGAACAGTACAAGACCTGGGAGAGCATAGAGCTCATACTTGACGGAATGTTTGAGGCACGGTTTAACCGGAACTCAATGCTTATCGCATTTGGTGGCGGTGTTATTGGTGACATGACGGGTTTTGCGGCCAGTATCTATCAGCGCGGTATCGATTTTATACAGATTCCGACAACCCTTTTGGCTCAGGTAGATGCCAGTGTCGGTGGTAAGACAGGATTTAACAACAAGTACGGTAAAAACCTTGTCGGGGCTTTTCACCAGCCTAAAGCTGTCTATGCCGATGCCTACTTTTTGCAGACATTGCCTAAACGCGAATTTGCAGCAGGAGTGGCAGAGATCGTCAAGATGGCGGTCTGTTTTGATGCCGATTTCTTTGCCTGGTTGGAAAATGCCGATCTTAGCGACGAAACGCAGCTTTCCGAAGCGGTTGCGAAGTCGGTACAGACCAAGGCGTGGGTCGTCGCCCAGGACGAAAAGGAACGAGGTCTTCGCGCCGCTCTCAACTACGGTCACACCTTTGGGCATGTTATTGAAAACGAGACGAACTACACCGGGTTCCTGCATGGCGAAGCCGTTGCAGTCGGTATTGTGATGGCTAACGACACGGCAGTCGAACTGGGTTGGATGAGTGCAGATGAGGCGGCACGGGTTAAACGTCTCCTCGAGCGCTATGCCTTACCGACTACCTACGCGATCAAAGATGTCGAGCGTTTTTACGAAACATTCTATCTGGACAAGAAAAGTGCTGACAGTGCGATCACCTTTATTATTCCAAAATCCATAGGCGGTGTAGAGATTACGGATAAGATCAGTGACTCCGTTATTAAAAAGGTACTTGAACGATATGCAGTTAACTAGTCTACGACTTATATTCGCAGCGCTTCTATTGCAGACCGTTCTTTGGTCTGCGGCTGAACCTGCTGGTGATGTTAACGCCACGGAAGACGATGCAGTGGCTCAAGAGCTGCTTATCAAAGCCTCCATTGCGGAGAACGAACGCCTTATCCTTGAAAAGCGATCAAATACCATCGCGCAATTTCAAAATGAGCTTCAGGAGATCAACCAGCAGTTAACCAAAGACAATGTATGGGAAAAAAGTTACAGTTCGCACATTGCCTATTCTCAGGTGCGCGATGATCTTGACAAACTTCAGACAAACATCAAAGAACTGAGTAAAAAGCGTAAAAAAAGCAGTGATGATATTGAAACGCTTGAAGAACTCAAAAGCAAAGAAAAGATCCTTTCCGAACAGTTTTCATTGCTTGACAAACAGCAGGGTAAAAGCCCCTTTGTAGCGCTTCTTCAACCAGAAGAGATCGAAGATATTCCGGTGCTATCGAATCCGTTTGACATCTTTACGGCGATCTCATTTGTCAAACACCTTGAAGAGATCTATGCTGACTATCTTAAGCGGGGTGTAGAGCTTTCAGAACTGATCACTCTGCTTCAAAAGAAAAAGGAACTGCTTGACAATCTCAAGGCCATTCATACCAATGGCGGCTATGAGAACGAGCTGAACGAGACGAACCGCCGTTTGGACAAGTTTACCAATGCGCAGGAAATCCTGGAAATCACTGCCAATATTTACGACAAGCGTATTGATGAAATTGAAGTAAAAGTTAATAAACAGATTGAGATGCAGCTCTATAAACTCACTAAGATAGGCTTGATCGTTCTCTTCTTGTTCGGTCTGGCTCTCTTCTTGAAAACGATGAGTAAAAAATATATTACCGACAACGATCGTTTCTATATGGCCAACAAGATCATTAACTTCGGTAACTTTATTTTGATCATGATCATTGTGCTCTTCAGCTACATCGAAAATGTCTCGTATCTTGTGACGGTGCTTGGTTTCGCTTCGGCGGGTATCGCTATTGCCATGAAGGATTGGTTTATGTCCATGCTGGGCTGGTTGGTGATCGTTCTGGGCGGTTCGATCCATGTCGGCGACAGGATCCGTGTCGACATGGACGGTATGCAGTATGTCGGTGACATCATGGATATCTCCCTGCTGCGTATGACATTGCTTGAAGACATTACACTGACGACCTACACAGACAACAGACGCGCAGGACGTATTGTGTTTGTTCCAAACAATTATGTCTTTACCCGCATGATCGCTAGCTATTCGCACGACTCGCTAAAGACGGTCTGGGACGGTATCGATGTGACAATCACATTCGATTCCAATCATAAAAATGCGATGCATATTGCCCGTGAAATAGCGCGTAAATACTCCAAAGGCTATACCGATATTACGCGTAAACAACTCAACAAATTACGACACAAGTACAGTCTAAAAAATACAAATGTAGAACCACGGATCTTTTCGTTTATCGAGCCGAATGGTCTCAATGTCAGTGTCTGGTACCTGACGAATGCCTATGCGACATTGACGCTTCGAAGTACCATTTCGACCGACATTATCGATGCATTTAACCTTGAAGACGACATTACGATCGCCTACCCAACACAGCAGCTCAATCTTACAATGAAACGTCCGAAGCTTTCTGAACTTCCTGAACAAGGCGAAGTGACAACATGATTGATGTAAAAAGTACAGAAAGTGGGAGCTATTAAATGCCCAATACGAAGAAAAAAGTCTATCTAAAAACATTCGGCTGCCGCACCAATGTGTTTGATTCCCAGGTGATGATGAGTAACCTGCAGGATTTTGACATCACAGAGAACGAGGCTGAAGCCGATATTATCATTGTCAACTCATGTACTGTTACAAACGGTGCGGATGTGGGTGTACGCGGGTATATCAACAGTGTCGAAAAAATCGGTAATGCACAGGTCTACCTGACCGGATGTGGTGCCCACACCAAAGGGGAGACTCTGTTTGAGAGCAAGAAGGTCTTTGGTGTTTTCGGACAATCTGAAAAAGCGAAGATTAACACGCTGCTGAAAGAGAAAGAGCGTTTTTATGAGCTTGGGGATCTCAATTATATTGATGAGTCCATCGTAGAAGAGTTTGTAGGCAAATCGAGAGCGTTTATAAAGATACAGGAGGGATGTGACTTTCGCTGTTCCTACTGTATTATCCCTTTTGTTCGCGGGGATTCCCGTTCCATGGACGAAGAGAAGATCCTTGAACAGGTCTCCACACTTGCGATAAATGGCTTTGGCGAGTTTATTTTAACCGGGACAAATGTCGGATCCTACGGTCACAGAGAAGATCGTTCACTGGCTTCACTTCTTAAAAAAATGTCTCAGATTCGTGGCGTGCGCCGTATTCGACTGGGTTCATTGGAACCGATCCAGATCTCTGATGAGTTTGAAGAGCTGCTGGATGAACCTTGGTTGGAAAAGCACCTCCACATCGCTTTGCAGCACACTTCGCCGACCATGCTGAAGCTTATGAACCGCCGTAACAAGTTTGAAAGTGACATTGCTCTGTTTCAGCGCTTGCGTGAGAAAGGCTTTGCATTAGGAACAGATTTTATCGTTGGACACCCTGGTGAGACAGAAGCACTGTGGAAAGAGGCTATGGAGAACCTTAAACGTCTTCCGCTGACCCATGTTCATGCTTTTACCTATTCCAAGCGCGACGGTACGCCCTCAGCAACAATGAAAGGGGAAGTCAACGGAGCGGTTGCAAAAACACGCCTGAAAGAGTTGACTGATTTGGTCGACCAAAACAACTTTGCTTTTCGAAAAGCTTTTTCACAAATACCGCTTGATGTCCTGATTGAAAGTGAAAAAGAGGGACGTTACCATGGCCTCGACCAGTTTTACAATAAAATCGTGATCGATTCTCCAAATGATCTGGTCGGAAACTGGCTGAGTGTCGAGAACTATATGGTCAAAAAGGATGGAAACTATGTTCAATTCTAAACAAAACCGTATCATCATCATTGCTTCAGCAGCGATTATTTTACTCCTGGTCGCGTTTGCACTTCTGCGTGATACTTCTGAAGTCGCATCCTTAGACAAAGTCGCAAAACTGGTCAAAGCCAATAAGATCGAGCATATTGTGCAAAGCGACGACAATTATTTTATTCAAACGGCTGACACCCTCTACAGAATCCCTGTCAGCCAGGTTTCCCCACGTTTGTTGAAGCAGTACTCTATTGATGTAGACAAAGACAGCTCCTTTCTTATTTCAGTAGTGCTTGTCCTAATGACCTTGGGCGGACTGTCGTACAGTATACGATACTGGATGAAAATGCAGACAGGGGGTTCCGATAGCGGTATGACGTTCAGTGCCTCCGGTACAACGAGCAGGAACGAAAGCTCAGGCATTTCGCCGGTTGAGTCTGACGTCACCTTTGACGATATAGGCGGTATATCCGATGTCAAGCAGGAACTTCAGGAGATCATTGATTTTTTACGTAATCCGTCACGTTTCAAGACATTTGGTGCCCGAATGCCTAGAGGAGTCCTTCTTATAGGGCCACCCGGTGTGGGTAAAACAATGATTGCGAAAGCCGTTGCGGCTGAAGCAGGCGTACCGTTTTACTATCAAAGTGCCGCCTCTTTTGTACAGATCTATGTCGGTATGGGTGCAAAGCGCGTTCACGAACTTTTTTCAGCTGCCAAGAACAATTCGCCGGCGATTATATTTATAGACGAGATCGACGCTGTCGGAAAAGAGCGTGATGGTAACCGTTCCGACGAACGCGAGGCAACACTCAACCAGCTTTTGACAGAGATGGACGGTTTTGAAGACAGCAGCGGTGTTATCGTTATCGCGGCAACGAACAAAATAGACGTACTGGATGCTGCACTCCTTCGTGCGGGACGTTTTGACCGACGTGTCTTTGTAGAGCTTCCGACACCCAATGAGCGTGAAGCGATACTCCACACCTACCTTTCGAAAGTACCTAACAGTGTCAATGTTGACGAGATCGTGCAGATGAGTGTCGGATTCAATGGTGCATCGTTAGCAACCCTGGTTAACGAGGCTGCACTGCTTGCACTACGGGAAAAACAGATGCAGGTGACAACGGAACACTTTTATGCTGTAAAAGACAAAGTGGCCTACGGTAAAAAGAAATTGGCCATTTTATCAACACAGCAGAAGCTTTTTAGAGCACGTTATCTGGCAGGAAAGGCCGCTTTGGCATATCATTTTGATCTGCCATTTGAAAAAGTGATGCTCTCCTCAGAAACCATTAAGCCGCAGTTAGACGCACCGATGATAAAAAGTGAGATCGAAGCCCATATCAAAGTCCTTCTGGCAGGAATGGCTGCCTGTGACCTGCATTTCAGCGAGCATGCGACAAATGTACAAAATGATCTTAAACAAGCAAAACAGCTTGCGTTAGAGATGGTAGAGCGCTATGGAATGGGAGCAGGTGTTGTTGCCTCTGCTGACGAAGATGTTCGTATTTTGGATGCATTGTACATATCGACAAAATCTGAACTTACAGGAATGGAACACGTCATCGTTGCGATTGAGTCTGTTTTGATGGACAAGGAGTCTATCACAAAAGAACATATCGGTACGTTGTTTACTTAATGGTCTATTTTAGCGGTTTTGCACTTCGGAATGAAGCACATTATTTCAAAGACCTTATTGATGAGGGCGACTATGTCATCTGTGGCTTCAGTTATGGGGCAATAAAGGCTTTCCAAGAAGCTGTTACGCGTAAAACGCGTGTAGACAAACTGCAGCTCTTTTCGCCCGCCTTTTTTCAAAATAAAAGCGATAAGTTCAGGCGCCTACAATTGATAGGGTATCAAAAAGACAGCGAAGCCTATATTACCAAATTTACGCAAAACTGTTTTTTGCCGCATGGCCGTCAACCACTCAGTTATGCTGAGCATAATGTCACACAACTCGAAGAGCTATTGACATATAAATGGCCGTACGAGTCAATGGCATCATTGCAGCAGCGAGGTACAAAGATAGAAGTTTTTTTAGGCGAGCAAGACAAGATCAGCGATGTTGAATCTGCGTATGACTTTTTTTGCACGAATGCAACCGTAACCCTGATCAAAGGTGCCAACCATTTTTTACAAGGAGAAGAGTAGATGAGCGAGATTAAAATAGGCGTTATAACGGCTTCAGACAGAGCCAGTGCTGGAATTTATGAGGACGTTTCAGGTGTCGCCATTCAAGATACGATGAAAGCCTATCTTAGAAGTGAATTCGAGATTGTTTATCGCTGTATACCAGACGAACAATCCATCATTGAAGAGACAATGAAAGAGTTATGTGACGAAGCGGGGTGCTGTCTTGTCGTAACAACAGGCGGGACAGGACCTGCTCTTCGCGATGTAACCCCCGAAGCAACTGAAAACGTCTGTCAAAAGATGATGCCAGGTTTTGGTGAGCTTATGCGCCAGGTGTCGTTACAATATGTTCCGACCGCTATACTTTCACGTCAAACTGCGGGTATTCGTGGCAAATCACTCATCATTAACCTGCCGGGTAAACCGAAGTCAATCCGAGAGTGTCTTGATGCGGTTTTCCCGGCAGTTCCGTATTGTATCGATCTAATTGAAGGACCTTTTTTGGAGTGTGACGAAAACGTTATCACTGCTTTTCGACCAAAAACGAAATAATTCGACATATTTACGTTTAAATAAGCTAAATATAACTATTTACAACAAATATTATTGTATAGTGGCCTTATTAAAAACAAGGTCACAATTGAATGCAGTCAGATAATGTCTTAACAAGTTTCAGATCGTTTGAATACCCATCAGAATTAATTCTGATGATGACAAAAGGTATTCAAAAAGGTGTTTTGATTGCAACACTGATCGCAGCCTTCCTCTTCACGCTGATACTGTATGATTTTATTCCGTTTTACATTTTGGTCTTATGGCTGATAGGACAGTTCGCCTTATCTGTCATACGGGTAAATATTGCCAGAAAACTTGAACAAAGTCTGCATCAAAACAGTGCTGTAAAAACAAAATTCATAAAGTTAAGCATTTTCACTACCGCAATAAGCGGTGTTTTGTGGGGTGTCACAAGTTGGCTGAGCATTATTTATGCGCCCGATCAATACAGCTATTATGTGTTGGTGATCCTGCTCTCACTTACAGCCGGTGCAACGACCACACTGGGTTCCATTTTCCATGCCTATTTTGCATTTATGGGGATGATCCTCTTGATGGTAAGTCTTTCATTTGCTTACCACGGTGGCGATATTCATCTTATTATAGCCTTTGTCAGTCTTGTCGGTATTACGATCTTAACGGCTACCGGTTCTGATTATTTTCTAAAACTCAAAAAGATAGTCGAATTAAGTGTAGAACTCAAGAACTTCAATACCGCACTTGAAGAGCGAGTCCGTACAGAAGTGGCAAAGAATATTGAAAAAGACATTCAGCTTATGCACCAGGCACGTTTGGCACAGATGGGTGAGATGGTGAGTCTTATTGCACACCAATGGCGTCAACCGCTTAATATTATTTCGACAGCAGCAACAGATCTTGATCTTAAAATCCAGCTTGGATCAATGGACGAGGAGACCTTTCAAAAAAATATTACGACGATCAACAAATTGACACAACATCTTTCCGCAACGATCGATGACTTCAGAGACTTTTTCAAAGTGACAAAAGAGATGGAAGAGACCTCTGTCGATGATGTCATCATGGTAACGTTAAAAATAGTAAAAGAGTACATTGAAGATAAAAACATCATGATCCATACAGACCTGAATTGCAGTGGAACTTTTAACTCTTACCCAAATGAGCTCAAACAGGTTGTTATCAATCTTTTGAAAAACGCCGAAGATGCACTTCTTGACAAAAATGTCAAAGCGGCATCGATAGATATAAAAAGCTATAGTGATGCGACCCATTTTTATTTTGAGGTCTGTGACAACGCAGGCGGCATCCACGCTGATGTTATCAACAATATCTTTGATGCCTATTACACGACAAAAGAAGAGGGCAAGGGTACGGGCTTGGGATTATATATGAGTAAGAAAATTATTGAAGAACATTGCGGCGGAACCGTAAGTGTCACAAACACAGATAATGGTGCCTGTTTTCGCGTCAGTCTCCCAAGATAATCCATATATATCGTAGAGAGAAGTTCTCCACGCTATTGACATATCAAGTCTGTCTTTATGCCTTGTTTAGAGTGCAAGACGTATACCGACCGGGCAGTGGTCGGACCCTTCTATCTCCTGCATTATAAAAGCGTCCTCGAGAACTTCAGCCAGGTCATCTGAAATAAAGAAATAGTCAATCCGCCATCCGACATTTTTGACACGAGCACCGGAACGGTATGACCACCAGCTATACTCTTCCTCTTTGTCTCCATGAACATAGCGGAAGGTGTCGATGTAGCCATTGTCGATCAATTTGTCGATCCACTCGCGTTCTATGGGGAGAAAACCTGAGGTTTTCGAATTTGCTTTTGGGTTTTTCAGATCGATCTCTCGGTGTGCCGTATTGACATCGCCACAGATAACAATCGATTTTCCCTCTTCGCGGAGACTGTTGCAGTACTCCAGGAAGTCGTCGTAAAATTTCATCTTCAGGGCCAGACGCTTTTCATCTTTCTGCCCGTTAGGGAAGTAGACGTTAAAGAGCACAAAGTCACCGTAATCCTGCTCGACAATGCGACCTTCGCGCGCAAGATCGATGTCATGGCGATTGTGCGTGTATTCGGGCTGCAGCATCGAATAGACGGCCGTACCGGAATACCCTTTTTTGTCGGCGCTGTTAACATTAAGGGTTGTAAACTCTAACTTGAACAAATCGTTCGGAATCTGCTCAGGAAGCGCTTTGATCTCCTGGAGGCATAAAATGTCGGGTTGACGTTCATCGATCCATTTAAGTGCCTCCTTGTTCGCGACAGCACGTATTCCGTTTACATTCCAAGAGATGATCTCGATAGAGTCTGACATAACTGTTCCTAGTGTTTTGATAGCGTATTTTACATTGATTGCATTGCAGGGCGGTTAAATCGTTGTGAATCTCTGCAAGACTCAGTGCGTTTTAAAAAGAGAAACTCTCTTTCATGTAGTGTTCGATCTCTTTGAGATCGTATTGTCCATCGGTGAAGTGGTCGTTGGCAAGGACACCTTGTCCGAGTAGCATGTCCGCGCCGTCTTTGGCAGTGACACCAAGCTCGGCAGAGAGCTTTAAGAACGGTGTCGCCTTGCCGTAGATGGCATCGGCACTGTATGCAGCTCGTTGGAGCAGGGGTTTCAGTATTTCCAGCGGGGCAGGGAGATTGTCATCTTCGAGACCAGCGGAGGTCGTATTGACGATCAAGTCATAGGACTCTATTGGCATACTGTTCCATGTATGTGTCTTCATACCTTCTGCTGTAAAGTATTCTAGACGACCTTCGCTACGATTGAGTATAGTCACATCAAGACCCAATGCCCAATAAAAGCCTCCAATAGCTTTTGCAGTACCTCCAGCACCTATAATCAGAATTTTATTTAGTTGACCGAATGACTTAACAGCAAAATTGAAGCCATCTGCATCGGTGTTGTAGCCAATAAGTTTACCATCTTCATTGATAATTGTATTAACTACGCCAATCCTATTGGCAAACCCTCGGATCTCGTCACAAGCCTTGAATGCCGCCTCTTTATGCGGAACCGTCACGTTGGCACCGCTCAGCCCGAGGTTGAAAAATGTCTCACGCAACTTAGAGCCGTCTTTGAGCAGTACACGGGTGTAGCAGCCCTTAAATCCGAGTGATCTGAAAACATGGTTGTGCATAAGCGGTGAGCGCGAGTGCGCTACCGGATCGCCGAAGATGGCAAAAAGTTTCACTTAATATCTTTTAAGTCATTTAGAGAGCTGACAAGCGCACCAAGCTTGTTATGGACCTCTTGATATTCCATTTCCGGTACGGAGTCCGCTACGATGCCTGCACCGGCCTGTAAGATGACCATGTCAGGTTTAACCAGCGCTGTACGAATCGTAATCGCTGTGTCCATATTGCCGTCAAAGCCGAAATAGCCGATCGAACCGCTATAAAAACCGCGTTTAAGACCTTCAAATTCGGCAATAAGTTCCATGGCACGAATCTTCGGCGCACCGGTCATCGTTCCAGCCGTAAAGGTTGCTGCAAAAAGGTCAAACATATCTTTGTCCTCGCGAAGTTCTGCAACCACGTCGGTCACGATATGCATAACATGCGAATAACGCTCGATATGCATCATGTTTTCGACTTTTACACTGCCGGTTTTGGCGACACGACCAACATCGTTACGGCCCAGATCGATGAGCATAAGATGTTCAGCCAACTCTTTTGGATCTGCCAGAAGTTCATCTTCCATTGCTCTGTCTTGTTCTTTGGTGACACCGCGTTTGCGCGTACCTGCAATCGGTCGCAGCAGCAGCTCACCTTCTGTCAAACGCACCATGACCTCCGGCGATGAACCGACAATACTGAAATCTTCGAACTCTAATAAAAACATATATGGAGATGGATTTTTAGTGCGCAAGATACGGTAAAAAGAGAAGGGGTCAACGTGGACATTACGGGTGAAGCGGTTTGTCATCAGGATCTGAAAAACGTCACCGCTTTTAATCATCTCTTTGGATTTCGCAACCATCTCAAAAAACTGCTCTTTTGAGAAAGCAAAGGTCCCTTCATCATCACCGATAAGTGGATGGAACGGTGTATAGTGGTACGATGACTTGAGATCAGCTTCTATAGCATCGAAGTGTTCGTCAAACCCTTCCATCATGGTCAGTAATGTGATCTGATGGTCTTTGTGTGAATAGACAGCAACCATTTTAGGCAGGACGAGATCAAGGTCAGGCACGCCCATTGTGTCTTCGAGCTTATCCATATACTCAGCAAGTACAGGTTCGAAGACTTTGACCATGTCATAGCCGATGTAGCCGATAAAACCGTCAACATAGCCAAGACCAAGTTGCTTTGTGTACTCTTTATAGGTCTGTGTATCAATGTTTTTATAATACTCTTTTAAAAAATTGAACGGAGAGTCGTTGATGACTTCGAGGCAACCTTTTGCATCTGTATACGTCGTGACATTGTCTTTATATTGAAGACGCTCTCTGGCGCCGATACTGATAATAGAGTAGTTGCCTTCTGAACTGCCGGCACTTTCAAAAAGAAAACTGATCTCATCGCTGAAACGCTCTTTGAGCTTTTCATAAACTGCGATTGGCGCAAACTGGTCTAGCATGAAGTGTTGAGTTTTGATCACAAGATCCCTTTAGATTTTAGTAAGAAATGCACCCGGTTCGACGCTGCGTTTAATAATCGGTAGTGCTTCGCGTGCCGCTGATTGGGTTTTGAATGGCCCTACAAGTACTTTGTTTAGAGTCTTTCCGTTACGGGTGACTTTGTGGAAAGTGTAGGTGTAACCGCGATTGGCGATTTTGTCGAGAAAACTTTTTGATGGCGCATATTTCGCAAATGAACCCACCTGGACATAGTATTGACCAGCTTCTGCCGCAGTCGTTGTTTCTGTTTTGACAACACGCTTCGTTTTAGCATCATATTTACCGCTTGGACGAATGGCTTGAGGTTTAAATACCTGTTTCGGTGCTGCCTTTTCTACCGGTTGGACAGTTTTAGTTTGTGAAGTTGTTGTATAGACTGGTTCCTTGACGATCGTAGGATCTTCGAAGACTTCCTCAATGATTCTTTCAGTCTCGTCCTTGCCATCTGGTATAACCGCAGTAGATTCAGGTTTGACTTCTACCACTTTGTCGTATTCAACTTTTTCAGACTCGACTGCTTCGTCATCCTCTTCGATTAATTCGCTTGTATGCTCAATTGACTTTTCGATGACCGGAACAGTGTATTCAGGGGAATCGACTTCTGGTTGCTGAACAACTTCTTCTACTACAACAGGAGCAGGTTCAGGGGCATGGGGCAGCGAAGATTTTTTACTTCCACTGATCTGGTTCATAATGACAACGACAACGATCAGTATGATGGCAAAGGTGGCAATGGTCAACAGGATCTTTTTAGTACTGTTGTTTTTCGAATTTTTATTAAGAATGATGTCGTTAAGTCCGTTTTTTTCTTCCATCGTTTAACCTTTAAAGATTTTGTAGGGCAAATTTAAAATATTATAGGCTTCCGGTAAGCCCGAATTAGGGTAAATACGCCACTGTTTTTGGAGTTTCTCTTCCAATTTATTTGAGATTATTTTAGCGAGTTCTTCTCTTTGTGGAGCTGAAACATTACCACAATAAACGTATAGATGCAGATGAGATGGTGTTTTGCTGTCATAGGCAATAAAGTCATTCAGACCTTGATGGCGTAATATCTTTGAAGCTCTGTGATAAAAAAGTTCTTTTTCGTCGCCGTTATAATCAAATACAAAGTAGGGTGCATCATTGGGAATGGTTGTAGCCACTGTAATTTTGTGATTGCGGTGCTTTTCGATAAGTTCATCACTCAAGTAATCATCGATTTTCTCATATTTACTTAAGAAGGTACGACCTTCAAAAGTGATCTCTTCAATGATCTTGGCGTGTTTGAGCCAGTAGTGGTCTCTAATCAAAGGAAAAAGAGTCGAGACCATGTGTTCTTAGTATGTTGGCTGATTGTAGATTACGAAGTTTTGAGCAAGTGCTTTAAGCTCTTCTTTGATAACCGCATGCTTTGCGCTGTCGTTGATGTTGTCAAGAACATCACAGATACGCTCTGCAATAAGTTCAAACTCTTTCTCTTTCATCCCGCGAGACGTCAATGCCGCAGAACCGATACGGATACCTGATGTAACGAACGGTGAACGCGTCTCACCCGGAACGGTATTTTTGTTGACCGTAATACCGGCGTTACCAAGGGCAGCATCGGCATCTTTACCGGAGAAATCTTTGTTCAGGAATGATACTAGAACAAGGTGGTTGTCGGTACCGCCTGATACAACGTCATAACCGCGTTTCATCAAAACGTCAGCAAGAACGGCTGCATTTTTCTTGACTTGTACCGCGTACTCTTTCCATTCCGGAGAAAGGTTGTATTTGAAACCAACAGCCTTTGCAGCGATAACGTGAACAAGCGGTCCGCCTTGAAGACCCGGGAAGATCGCTGAATTGATTTTCTTTGCGATCTCTTCGTCATTCGTCATGATCATACCGCCACGTGGACCGGCAAGTGTTTTGTGCGTTGTCGTCGTCACAACATCAGCATACGGGAACGGGCTAGGGTGTTCACCGGCAGCAACAAGACCGGCAATGTGCGCGATGTCGGCAAAAAGGATTGCACCGACTTCATCAGCGATCTCACGGAATTTTTTAAAGTCGATCTCACGGGCATACGCCGAAGCACCACAAACAATGATCTTAGGCTGCGTAATACGCGCAATGTCTAAAACACGTTCATAGTTGATACGTCCGTCAAGCTCAACACCGTAGGTAAAGCTGGAATAGTTCTTGCCTGAAAAAGAAGGTTTCGAACCGTGCGTCAGGTGACCACCGTGTGAAAGGTCCATACCAAGGATCTTGTCGCCGGCTTTAAGCAGTGCAGCATATACCGCGCCGTTTGCCTGAGAACCGGCGTGCGGCTGTACATTGGCAAATTTACAGTTGAAGAGCTCACATGCACGGTCAATAGCAAGCTGCTCAACACCGTCAGCATATTCACAACCGCCATAGTAACGTTTAGCCGGGTACCCCTCGGCATACTTGTTGGTAAAGACTGAACCCATTGCTTCCATAACTGCAGGAAGAGTAAAGTTCTCAGAGGCGATCATTTCCAGGTGGTCAGTTTGACGCTCCAACTCTTTTTCGCACAGCGCGAAGATCTCATTGTCAAATTCTTGTAAAAAACTCATGTTGTTCCTTTTTTTATAATTTAAAAACGCAAGAGGAAGAGATTCCTCTTTTACGACAGTAACGCTGAGAAAGCTTAGCTTTCTAACTCTTCTAGTTCCTCTGCATCTAGACCTGCCTCATTTTGAAGCGGTTTCATTGCCGGGAACAGCAATACATCACGGATCGAATGCTCGTTGGTCAACAGCATGACCAGGCGGTCCATACCGATGCCTTGTCCTGCCGTCGGTGCCATACCGTAAGAAAGCGCGTTGACAAAGTCGGCATCCATCTCGTGTGCCTCGTCATCACCGCCACTCTCTTTGGCTGACATCTGCCCTTCGAAACGGGCAAGCTGGTCCAACGGATCGTTAAGCTCAGAGAAGGCATTTGCGATCTCTCTACCGGCGATAAAGAGCTCAAAACGGTCTGTCAGCTCCGGATTTTCATCGTTGCGACGTGCCAGCGGTGAGATCTCAACCGGGTACATCGTAATAAATGTCGGGTTAATAAGTTTGGCTTCGACATACTCGTCAAAAAGTTCGCCTTGCAGCTGACCAAGGTTCATCGCTTCGTTGACATCGACATGGTTCTCTTTGAGATAAGCAATGATCTTCACTTTGTCATTGACAACGTCCGCCGGAACACCGCCGATCTGTGTTAACGACTCAATAAGCGGGATCTCCGTGAACTTGCTGTAGTCAACTTCGATATCACCGTAAGGAATGACAGTCGGCAGGTTAAGGTGATCAAAAAGGTAGGTGAAATACTCTTTAGTGATCACGATAAGGTCTTTGTAGGTCTTATAGGCCCAATAGAACTCGATGGAAGTAAATTCAGGATTGTGGGTTGCATCCATCCCTTCGTTTCTAAAGTTACGGTTGATCTCGAATACGGCTTCGAAACCGCCGACGATCAGACGTTTGAGGTAAAGTTCTGGCGCGATACGAAGATAACGGTCGACGCTGAGCGCATTATGATGTGTCACAAACGGCTTGGCGTTCGCACCGCCGGCAATCGGATGCATCATCGGTGTCTCTACTTCCAAAAAGCCCTTGTCTTCGAAGAAGCGGCGTGTCAGAGAGATGACTTTTGAACGGATATGAAAAGTTCTGCGAACATCTGCATTCATAATAAGGTCAAGGTAACGTTGGCGGTAGCGAAGCTCTTTGTCCGTAATACCGTGAAACTTTTCAGGAAGAGGGGAGACCGCTTTGGTCAGAAGCTTAAGCGTACCGACATGCAAAGACAACTCACCCTGGTTGGTTACAAATGGAAAACCGCTGACTTCAATGATGTCACCGACTTCAAAGTTCTTTTTGAAGATATCATTGTAAAAGCCTTCAGGCAGGTTGTCGCGTGTAACATAGACCTGAAGCATGCCGCTCTCGTCTTCGATCTTAAGAAAGCTGGCCTTACCCATAATTCGGAAAAACTTGATACGCCCGGCAACGACAAAGTCGCGTTTTTCGTCACGTCGCTCTTCCATTGCTGCCACATCACTGTTGACATCCATAAACTGGGCAATAGTCGTGTTGCGTTTCGAATTGTTGTCGTATGGGTTAATACCATTTTCGCGCAATACATTCGCTTTGTCTATGCGCTGCTGCACATATTTGTTTTCTAAGTTCAACGATTTCTCCTGTTAGTTTTTCTGTTTGTTTTGACACTGTTTGCAGACACCGTAGATCTGCATAGAGTGGTCTTGCATCTTAAAGCCGAACTTTTCAGCGATCTTGTGCTGCTGCTGCTCGATCACTTCATCAACAAACTCGGTGATCTCGCCGCATTCAGTACAGATCATATGGTCATGATGATCTTTTGCCCCCAGTTCATACTTTTTACCCTGGGCACCGAACGAGAGAGACGAGACGATATCGTTCTCTTCAAGCATTGAAAGGGTTCTATAGATGGTTGCTATCCCTGCATTAAGCTCAGGGTTTTTCTCTTTAATGAGTTGGTGGAGGGCCTCAGGTGTCAAGTGTTCTTGCGAATAATAGAGTGTCTCAAGGATCTTCTCACGCTGATTTGTAAACTTAAGCGCTTTGTCTTTGAGAAGGGCTTTGAAGTCTGCCAGAAGTGTCTCGTATTCAATGGTGCGTTCTGTAAATCGTTCGGCCATGCTACTCTCCTTCGGTGATGTTGTCTTCAATGTGTTTTTTAACACTCTCTTTGATTTTTTCTGCACTTTTGTCAAGGCTCTCATCGACTTTGTCAGCGACAGCATCCTTGGCTTTTTCAACCTGTTCCTGTGCTGATTTTACACCTTCATCGATTGTTTCATTGAGATCGGCGCTGACCTCTGCCGGGTCAAGGTGCATGATAATACTCCCAGCTTCAACAAGAATAGGGAAAAGGATACTGCCTTTCATTGTCGGTTCAAGATTGACACGGACAGCTTGTACATTGTAAACAGCATAAGCTATAACAGCTCCGATGAGAAAAAACTTGCCCGTACCAACGACAAAACCGAAGATCTTGTCAACAGGACCCAATCCGCTTGCTTTCGAAAGTTTTGTGAAGACCATGCCCAGAATGATCATACCAGCCCAGAAGATTATAAGTGTAGCCACGAAACCGACAAAGCTTATAGCTGCATCAGATTCAAACTTGAAGATACTGTCACTGATCAGTCCACCGACACTGTCACCAAGACGTGAAGCAACGAAGATGCCGCCGATGATGCCGATCAATCCAAAAAGCTCTTTGAAGAAACCGTTAATGATCCCTTTGAGACCAAGCAGCAAAATGATAATACCGACAACAAGATCGAAATAGTGAAGTTCCATGGGCAAGTTCTTTGTTCGTTAAATTTAACGCGTATTATATCGCCTGAAACTGTATATTAGATAATGAGACTGTTTATCAAGGCATAAAAGTGAGTTAGGCCCGGTAGGTCAGAGGTTTTTTAGTAATTTTTGTGTAATATAAATCTTTTAAAATTCCGAGCGTACATATTAGGTAGGCTAATTGATTA
The DNA here is from genome assembly GCA_041553195.1 of Sulfurimonadaceae bacterium. Lineage (GTDB taxonomy): Bacteria > Campylobacterota > Campylobacteria > Campylobacterales > Sulfurimonadaceae > Sulfonitrofixus. The sequence goes on along the minus strand of JBFEJN010000027.1, from coordinate 10,906 downwards.
TTACAAGGTTTAATTATGAGTATTTGGACACCGTCAAGCTGGAGAGATAGACCAATTTTACAACAACCAACGTATCCGGATATGGAAGCGTTACAGCGTGTTGAAGAGAAACTGCGTTCTTATCCGCCACTTGTATTTGCCGGTGAAGCGCGCAATCTAAAAAAACAGCTGGGTGAAGTTGCGAACGGTAAGGCATTTTTATTGCAAGGTGGCGATTGTGCTGAGAGTTTTTCCGAGTTCAGTGCCACAAATATCCGTGATTCATTCAAAGTAATGATGCAGATGGCGGTCATTATGACCTTTGCAGGCGGATTACCGGTTGTCAAAGTCGGCCGTATGGGTGGTCAATTTGCCAAGCCGCGTTCGTCTGACTTTGAGACGATCGGTGATGTAACGTTACCGAGTTACCGCGGTGATATAATCAACAGTGTTGAATTTACACCGGAAGCACGTGTACCTGATCCTCAACGTATGATAGAAGCGTACAACCAGTCCACAGCAACGCTGAATCTTCTTCGTGCATTTGCAACGGGCGGTTTGGCAGACCTGCATGAAGTGCACAAATGGAATCTTGACTTTGCTCACCAGAGTGAATTGACCTCTAAATATGAAGAGCTTGCCGAAAACATCTCACAATCATTAGAGTTTATGGCAGCATGTGGTGTTAACTCAAATACATTCCGTACGCTTCGTGAAACAGACTTTTACACATCGCATGAAGCGCTTCTTCTGCCATATGAAGAGGCATTTACACGTAAGGATTCAATGACAGGTGACTGGTATGATGTTTCAGCACACATGCTGTGGATCGGCGACCGTACACGTCAACTTGACGGTGCACATATTGAATTTATGCGTGGCATCAAAAACCCGATCGGTATTAAAGCCGGTCCAACGATGGATACGGATGACCTTGTCAAGCTTATCAACACGCTAAATCCTGAAAATGAAGCCGGACGTTTGAATATCATTGTCCGTATGGGAGCAGATAAGGTTGGTGACCACCTTCCGGCGCTTATTCGAGCAGTTGAGAAAGAGGGGCAAAAAGTCGTATGGTCATGTGACCCGATGCACGGCAATACGATCAAGTCAAGCACAAACTATAAGACACGTCCTGTCGACAGCATACTCTCTGAAATGAAGCAGTTTTTCCAGGTACATAAGGCTGAAGGAACGCATGCAGGCGGAGTTCACCTCGAGATGACCGGTAAAGACGTTACGGAATGCGTGGGCGGTACGTTTACGGTGACAGACGAAGATCTCTCTTCTCGTTACCACACACACTGTGACCCGCGTCTCAATGCAGACCAATCGCTGGAACTTGCATTCTTGATTGCCGATACACTTAAAGAAGCAACACACTAAAGGCTCTATGTGCCTGACTATCGAGAGATCTATCTTCATAATGTCTATGAAGTAGAGCTCAACGATGGTTCCACCTTCTCTTTTTCACTCACAGACTTTCCAGACAACATTTTTTTTGATCAGCCATTTGCCATTTTAACAGCACACAATCCAATGAATCGGTTGCTCTGCAATCAGGAAAATACAACATTGAATAAAAAACTATATAGTGAATTATATAAGAGATACCCTCTGTTGGCGGCAAAAGGGTGTTACAAAACACATTGTGAATCGGGATATCTTGTATATGGTATCAGTTTATCAGAGGCATTAAAGATTGCCCGTAATTATGAACAATATGCAATTTTTTACAATTCTACTCGCGAATTATCATATGTTGAAAGTGAAAATAATAAAGTGATAGTCAGCAGAAAGAGGTAGGCTCGGAAGAGCCTGGGGGTTTAGAGACCGTTCTGTTCCAGTACACGGATCAATTCGTCTACACGGTTCGCATAAGAAAGTGCCGTAGCACGCGATACGATACGTTTTTGTACGAATTCAAGAAGCTGTTGCGTCTGTGTGACCATGCCGGTCTCACCTTGGTTAAGTTGCATTTGTGAATAGACCTGGTGTACTTTGTCTTCACGGATAAGGTTGGCGATCGCAGGGTTCGTAAGCATGAACTCCTGCGTCGCAATACGGCCGCCACCGATTTTAGGAAGCAGTGCCTGCGCAATAACAGCAACAAGAGATGTTGAGAGCTGTGCACGGACCTGAGGCTGTTCTTCACCAGGGAAAACATCAATGATACGGTTAATCGTCTGCGGAGCAGAGTTGGTGTGAAGGGTACCGAAAACAAGGTGACCCGTTTCAGCAGCTGTCAAAGCAGCACCAATCGTTTCCTGGTCACGCATCTCCCCGATCAAGATGACGTCCGGATCCTGACGCATCGCATATTTCAGAGCGATCGCAAAGCTCTTGGTATCATTTCCGACATTACGCTGTGAAAAGAGGCACTTTTTATTGGTGTGAACAAACTCGACCGGGTCCTCGACCGTAATAATGTGACGGTTTTCTGTCTCATTGACTTCATTAAGCATTGCGGCAAGCGTCGTTGATTTACCGGAACCGGTTGGACCTGTTACAAGGATAAGACCTTTTTCGCGTTGAATGATCTTTTTGAATGCAGGATTGGCGTTCAGGTCGTCTAGAGACGGGATCTCAATAGGAATAATACGGAAGGCACAGGCAAGATCTTCGAGTGTCTTGTAGTAGTTGGCACGAAAACGGCCGATTTCCGGAAGCATGATCGCAAAATCGAGCTCGTTATGCTCTTCGAGCTCTTTCTTCTGTTTCTCAGTCAATAATGCGTATGCCATATCTTCGATCATTTTACCATCGAGAGTAGGCAGGTTCAAGGCAACTAATCGTCCATCGATACGAATCTGTGGCTCTGAACGTGAAACAAGGTGCAGGTCTGATGCTTTGTAGGCAACAACACTTTTTAGCAGCTTTCTAATATCTAATGCTTGACTCATAAATTTACTCCAAATTTGAAAAGACGTTATTAAACGTCATGGTTGTCTATATTGTATTACATTTCTTTATGAAACACTTTAATCTTATAAAAAAGTTGCTTAAGGGTAGCTCTAAGGTGTGAAAAGTAATTAAAATCCGTCTGCTGTCCCTGTCGGACAGGGTGATATTTCACGTAATTAAAGAGTATTCAAAAGAGAAAAGGCGTCTATGAAAACAGTTCTTCATATTTTGCCTGGTCAAAGGCGACCATTATCTTGCCGTCTACATCCAAAACTGGTCGTTTAATGAGAAGGTTCTCTTTGCATAACCATTGACGCTGACCTTCTTCATCAAGGTTCATGGATTTCAGCTGAAGGGTACGATAGGTCGTTCCTCTCGTATTGAAGAGCTGATTCATCTCAACCTGCTTAAGCCATGACGATACAGTGTCACATCCGACCGGTGTCGCTTTAAAATCGACAAGCTCATAGTCAATGTTGTGTTCTTTTAGAAACTTGATCGCTTTTTTAACACTGTCGCAATTTTTGATGCCGTAGAGGGTGACCATGCTTATTCGATGATCTTTGGAACGATAAAGAAATGTTCTTCGCTGCGGGGAGCATGTTCAAGGATATCATCATTGACACTGACGTCACATTGACTTTCATCTTCTCGGACAGGTGTACCGCTGTCATTCATTGCAAAATTGTCGTCAACGTTTTCGGTGTTAAGTTCCGAAAGATTGTCCACGAAATCAACAATACCGCTGAGCTGAGCAATGATCTCTTCGCGTTTAGTGGCATCGACTGTGAGAAAAGAGAGCTTCTCCAGACGAGTTAAAAGGGCGTCATCTACTTGCATAATAGCTCCTGAAATTATTTTTCATAATTCTAACTAAAAAAACTTATTGTTAGAACTATGCAAAAGGCTCAAGAGGCTGTTTAGAGCGAATTAACCAATGTTTAGATAACATAACAGGAATTTTATTGAGGATGATAATAGTGAGTTTAAAAGAAAACATTGACATGGTCAAAAATGAGCTCAATACCGAAGAGCAGTTTTTTGAAAAAGCGGTACAGACAGAGCGTTTTGTAAAAAAATATAAAAAACCACTGATTGGTGTAATTACGGCTGCAGTCTTGGCGATTGCTGCCGGTTCAGCGTATGACATCATGACACAAAACAGAATCGACCAATCCAATGCTGCATTCAATGTTTTGATGTCAGATGCCGATGATGCAGCAGCACAGGAGCAGTTAAAATCACTGAATCCTGAACTGTTTGATGTCTGGTCCCTCTCACAGGCCTTGAAAAAGAAAGATCAGGACGCCCTTCGCGCACTGCAAAGTTCTAAAGCACTTGTCGTTTCCGATTTGGCTGCATATGAGATTGCTGCACTTCAAGAAGATGAAACGGGTCTTGACAGTTATGCGCAAAAGAGCGGTGCATTGTTGAAAGATATGGCACTGATCGAAACAGCTGTTTTGCTGATGGACAAAGGTGACAAAGCGGCAGCAAAGGCAAAGCTGTCCATGATCGACATCAACTCACCGGTATACCAGTTGGCCCAATCATTGTCACATTACGGAGTTAAGTAAGAGTGAAAGTCTATTTTTCGATTTTTTTCCTCTCTTTGTTCATCTTCAGCGGGTGTAGCAACAAGGAGTATTTCACTCCTGAGGTTGTTACAGACGACTGGAATAAACAGGAATTCCTGGATGAAACTATTATCCGCACGTCTGCGGACGGCGCTGTTTTAGAAAATGGTCAGATACTCACTAAAGAGGGTGTACAGTCATACTCACTTCCTGAGGGGTACGCCTATATCGGACAAAGTGATGGTTGGATCATTGCCTCAAAAGTAGATGGCGAACTTCTTTTGCAGAGCATTAATGACCAGACAACCGAGATCCACCTTGACCTTAAGAAGACCGTAGCCGGAGCTACCGTTAAAGACGATCAGGTCGCAGTCTTGTTTGCAACCAATGAGATGGCGCTCTACACGTTAAGTACGAAAGAACTTATCTTTAAAGAGAGCGGTAACGCACCTGTCGCAGTTGACACGCGCATCGTCAATCCTTTCTTTCTCAACGAACTGGTACTGTATCTGACACTTGACGGTAAGATTGTTATTATTAACTCCGATACCAAAGAGGTCTTGCGTTCGATGCTTGTGAGTTCCGAAGAGAACTTTAACAACATCATCTATTTTAATGTCATTGACAACGTCATGGTCGCAGCCACAGGCTACCGTCTCTTCTCGCTGAGTGAAAAAGAGCGTCGCGAACAGTATGAGATGCGTGATATCATCTTTAGTGACGAAGGTATCTGGATAACGACTAAAGAGGGTGAGGTGGTCTCGTTAACACCGTCACTTCAGCTCAAAGCCAAACGCAAATACCCCTTTGCGCATTTTCTGGGCATGATCATGACAAAAGACAAGCTCTACCTGCTCGAAAGACAAGGGTACATAATCGAACTCAGTAAGGACCTTTCCGAATCGAATGTCTATGAACTTAACATCGACGACGGTTATGTCTATGTCGGCAACAAAGCCTTTTATGTCAATGACGTGATCTATCCAGTACAATAATGTCCAATGAACTTGAGGCTTTTTTAGAGTATATTCAAGTGACTAAAGCGCTCTCAAAAAAGAGCTGCGATGCCTACAAAAGCGATCTTCTTCAGATCGAAGAACTGACTAAAAAACCGCTCATCTCCCTCGACACCAACGCCACGCTTAAAGCACTCTCTGCCTACGACAATAAAAGAACCCTGAACCGAAAACTTTCGGCCATCAATGCTTTTTTCGCCTTCTGTTTTCGAAGTGAATTTGTGCAGGAACAGCAGAAGCTCAGGCTTGCAAAAATACCGAAGAACCTGCCAAAATTCCTCACTTATGAACAGATCCAACTGGGATTGAAAAGTATTGATCAAAGCAGCTGGATCGGCACACGCGACGCCGCGATGATCCTGTTTCTGTATGCGACCGGCATGCGTATCAGCGAATGTCTGAACATGCACCTCGAAGACATTGAAGGCAACTGGATAAGAGTACGACACGGTAAAGGGGATAAAGAGCGACTCATCCCGATCGCCAAAGAAGCCCTGAGCATGCTGCAGCGTTATCTTGAGAGCGCGCCATTTGAAAAAAAACAGATCTGGCTGAACTACACCGGCAAACCGCTGAGCCGCATCTCCGCCTTTAAAATAACCCACAAGTACCTTGGTGTCTCACCGCATGTACTCCGCCACTCGTATGCGACGGCGTTGATCCTCGGCGGTGCCGACTTGCGCGTTGTCCAGGAGCTCTTGGGGCACGCTTCTTTGTTGACAACACAGGTCTACACACACATTCAAAAGCAAAACCTGCTTGACACGGTCTTGAGTCATCATCCGATGGCATGACCAATTGGCAAAACAGTGTACGTTTCCATAACATTGGTAACGCTTTGGCTATAATTACGCATCCAATATTATTCATTATCGAGGGCAGATAGAATTGTTACAGATTCATGAAATACCGAAAAGAGAGTATATGAAAGCGTTAATCGATCAGTTGCAGTCCAAAGGCAAGATCTACAAACAACTCTCCGAGATCCAGCCCAGAGAGCTGAATATACGCAACAAGATACGCATCTTTTCCGCGACCGACATGAACAGCTACTACACCGCTATTTTCATGGTCTCACAGAAGAGTAGACTCTTGATGAAAGATGTTGCAAAATTCGAAGAGATCTACCAAAAACTGGTCACCTACAGCGGTCATAACTATAAGTACAAGCTCCTTATCATCGATGCGCCACTCTGTTCAAAAGCCAAAAAAGCGTTTCAAGATGCCAAATGGAAGATCATTTGACGCTCTGCGACATTGGCAATACCTCGTACCATTTTTACGACGGCAAAGTCGACACCAAGGTTGCTATAGGGGAGTTTGAACCGGCCGACGTCAAGGACGAGGTCTACTATATCAGTGTCAATCCCACCTTGGATGCGACCCTGTCGAAACTGCACAACTGGCATGACCTTCGCGGCGCAATAGCATGGGAGAACTATTATGAAACCATGGGTGTAGACCGCATTATTGCCTGCGAAGCGATCGAGGACGGATTGATCATCGATGCGGGGAGTGCTATTACCGTTGACCTTGTCACAAAGGGCACCTTTGAAGGCGGTTTTATCTATCCTGGTCTCGAGGCAATGCAGGCCTGTTACCGCAATATTTCCAGCAGACTGGACTATAGTCTGAATTTTGAGCTTGATTTGGATAAAATGCCAAAAAATTCCCGGGATGCGATCAGTTACGGGGTGCTTCGTACGCTTTACAGCGAAGTGATGCGCCATAACAAGAAGATCTATTTAACGGGTGGCAATGCCAAAGTGTTGTCCAAAATATTCCCCGAAGCAGAAGTCGATGAGCTCCTGCTGTTTAAAGGGATGAAAAAAATGATGGAGAAGCCATGTTAACTGTCGCACTGCCAAAAGGGCGTATCGCACAAGAGACACTAGAGATCTTTGAGACCATATTCGGTGAGTCTTTCAAATTTGATGATCGTAAATTGATCTTGGAAACGGAAAACTTCCGTTTTCTATTGGTACGCAACCAGGATGTAGCGACGTATGTCTACCATCAGGCAGCCGATATCGGCGTTGTCGGGCTCGACACATTGGAAGAGCAGGGCCTGGACGTTATTCGTCTTCTGGACCTGCGCCGCGGCGTCTGTAAAGTCGCTATCGGTATGCGTGTCGGCGAAAAACTGGACCTGACCAAAGCTGAGATCAAAGTAGCGACCAAGATGGTCAACATTACCAAGCGTTATTTTGCCGACCGCGCCATTGCCGCCGATGTTATTAAACTTTACGGCTCTATCGAACTCGCACCGCTGGTCGGTCTGGCAGACATGATCGTCGACATTGTCGAGACCGGTGCGACCATGAAACAAAACGGCCTTGAAGTCGTTGAAGACATCATGGAGTCATCGACCTATCTTATCGCCAACAAAAACAGCTACTTTGAGAAAAAAACCGAAGTACTTGACATCTATGAAAAGATCAACGACGTTGTCAGCGCAGAACAGAAGTGATCTTGAGCTCTACGCACGCGTAGAACATCTTCTCGGCATCGAAGAGGCGACGCAGTTCCTGCATGACTCCTATGCACAGACCCTGGAAGCCTACGGAGTAAAATCGGTGCTCGACATCGGCTGCGGACGCGGCGGTCTGATGGAACAGCTGGCCCTTGACAGCATTGATGCCAAAGGGATCGACCTCAGTGAAGTGATGGTCAACGAGGCAAAAGCCAAAGGGCTCAATGCAGCGTGTATCGATGTCGCGGATGAAAAAGGGCAGTACGATGCTGCCGTCGCCGTTTTTGACGTGCTAAACTTTATGGATGCCGATGCGCTTGAACTCTTTTTGGACAACGTTGCCAAGGTCTTAAAACCAAAAGGGCTCTTCATCGCCGATGTCAACACCAAATACGGCTTCAGCGCCGTTGCGGAAGGCACGATGAACGCCGAGGACGAAAACGGTTTTCTCAGCGTCGACGCCGTCTATGACAACGACGAACTGCGCACCATCTTTACCTATTTCGAAAAGGGCGAGGGTGAGTGCTACACCAAAGAGCAGCAGATGATCACACAGTATTTTCACCCGCTCTCTTTCTTTCGCCGCAAACGTGCCTTAAAGCTTATCAAGCACGAAAAGATCTCTCTGTACGACAAAGACGACAAAGCCCTGCTGGTCTTCTCTAACGAGGCGTAAACGACTTTTAATCACTATCCTACAGCCATCTTTGCTTCTACAGGCCTGTATAGGCTTTCAGTTACATAATTTTGCTACAATCGGACAAATCAAAAACAGGATAGCCCATGTTAGCCGATAAAGAACGTTGGAACCACCGTCACGTCGATAAACCGATCTCAAGCACTGTTGCCGCAATCGTAGAGAAATACTCACCCTATGCCCGTGTCGGACATGCGCTCGATATTGCAGCCGGAACAGGGCGTAATACGCACTTTCTTGCGGAAAAAGGGTTTGTGGTCGATGCCGTAGACTACTCTGATGTGGCACTTTCGCAGATCAAGAATATTGCTACGATCAATAAGGTCGAAGCGGACCTGGACACCTACATGTTCAGGGTCAATTATTACGATCTTATCGTCAACTGCAACTACTTGGACCGACGTCATTTTCCGCTGATCAAAGAGGCGCTGAAAGAGGATGGCCTCCTTATTTTTGAGACCTTTATCGTTGCAGACGGCGAAGGTTATCATCAGCCGTCCAACCTGGATTTTGTGCTGCGTACCAATGAGCTGCTGCATGCTTTTATAGGGCTGGATATTGTCTATTATGAAGAACGTGACGACCGCAACAAAAGCGGCGAAAAAGTGAAGATCGCATCACTGGTGGCTCGTAAAAGATAGCTCTTTGAAGCTATCTATTTTTTTGCCGGCAGCAACTTTTCCATTAATGCGATGTGGTAGTTCTCCTGATAATTGATAAAATCAAAGAACTGTGAAAGTTCGGTATCGTTAACAGCTTCTGCGAGCGCCCGGCACTCCTCTTTTGCATTCTCCTCTTCTTGAATACCATTGACAATGAACTTCTCAATGTCCGTTATCTTGTAGGTTAGTTCATGCAATTCGCGAGGGAGTGCCAAAATACCCATCTGTGCCATCATATTCCCAAACGATTTAAGATGGAAATGAGACTCATCAATAAGATCTTGAAAGACATTGAAATGAAGCAGGTTATCGGTTCGTGACTGCATATAGGCATAGACCAGAATAAGTTCGTACTCTTTGTAAGACTCTTCAAACAAAAACTTTGTCAAGGCATCCGTTTGCAGCGCATCGAGGTGCTTGTCAGGAAGTGTCCTGCTGAGATCGAAGGCGTTGACAGGATGATCGTTATTGCTGTTGGACAGCAGAAAGCTGAGATATTCGACCATGTAGCTTTCATCCGTGACGATCCTGGAGGTAAGCGTAGATTCTTCATAATGGTTCTGTACCTCTTTGATGGTATTGATGAGCCGTGTATAGACCTCATAGGTGCAGCAATACGTTGGAAGCTTCATTGTGCGATCATAATTATACTCACCGTCTGCCTCTATTATGGCTCCGCCGATCCATTTAAGATGTCGAAAGGCCATCATCGAAAAGTCATACAGACGCTCTTTGACGTCAAGCTGCTCTACTGCAAACGAAGCAAAGAGTATCTGAAGCCAAAGTTCGTGTTTGTGCTGATATAAATTATGCATTCGCATCTCCTTCTTCGATGGCACAGCTCTCATCACTCTTGATAACATGCATCTCTTCTTGTTTGCCCTGTGCAAGGTTTGCAACATTGATCATCGAAGCGATAAACCCATTAAAGACCATCTCGGCACAGATCTTCTGCTGCGGTGACAACACACCCAGCTTCTCCTCTATTTTGGCGATCGCACCTTGGGCATATTCGACACTTTCGCCTTTGACCATTTCGGTAAACATGGAACCTACAACAACCGTGTCCTGGCATCCGTTGGTTGCAAAGTTGATGTCACTGATGCCGTCAGGGGAGAGGGCGATGGTAAAGATAACAAACTCGCCTGTCCTCTCGTCCATGGCAACACCCGTACCATCAGGGTTATCGAGCTTTCCATAGTTCTGCGGATACATGATGTGTTTCAGGACCTCGGGGTTCATTCCCTCCGGCAGTTCGGTCTCTTCCATAATCTACCTTTTCATAGTGATTTATAATAATTGTTATTCTACTGTGAAATAATCACAAAGTACTGACATCGTGTGATGATTTCCCTGAAACAGGTATTATATTAATTAATATGTTTATGAAAAGATCCATTTTCAGCTATAATATTACAAAAAATAATTCCGTAAAAGAGTAACGATGAGCAGACGTAAACCAAATGCAAAACAGATGAATACACCTGCTTTTAGTGAGAAAGATTTTTTGGTCACAACACGTCAAGAAATGGACAGGCGTGGCTGGAAACAGTGCGATGTCGTCCTGATCTCAGGCGATGCTTATATTGATTCCCCGT
>JBFEJN010000026.1:0-32484 GCA_041553195.1 Sulfurimonadaceae bacterium | reverse complement strand
TCGAAAATAGTGAGGGCAGTGTCGAAGTGGTCAAAAACCGTCTGATGATCAATAATGCCTTTATGGGCCTCAGTTACACGAACTGGAACTTTCGATGGGCTAATGTGGAAGATCTCCCTTTTGGTGATGGACAACATCAACCCATCGAAAAGATGCACGGGCTCAGTTTGGATGCAAGAGTCCCATACCCCGTTAACGATCAGTGGTTCACCCTGAGTTCGATCTCGGTGCGTGCGACGTTTGAAAAAGAGGTACAAGACTCTTTAAGCATCAGTCTCTTTAGTTTTGCCTCCTACAAAGCAAGCGATGCGCACACCTTTCAAATAGGTGTCTTTGCAAACTATCACCCTGTCTCGACCTTAGTACTTCCGGCACTCAGCTATAGTTACCGCGCGCGAATGCGTGACGGTATTCAGGCGGTACTCGGGTTTCCCCGTTCCTATGTGGGGTACCATGCCACACCTTCTGCATTGATTCGTCTGAGTGGAATCTATTCGCAGTCGGTCATTCGGCTGAGTGATGAGAGTACGATTGCTCCGGGAGGGTTTATTGAAGCGCAGGATTATATGGGCAGTCTGGGTCTTACCTATGTCCTCGACAAGGACATAGAGTTACAAGGCGATCTCCTCTATGCATTTCGGCGTGATTTCATCAGCTATGATCAAGACGGGAGGCAACTCGATGCCTATGGTATAGAACCTTCATTGGGTGTGTCCCTAAAACTGGTCTGCTTGCTGTAGTCGTGTCTCTTTAATGTATGGGTATGGTAAGATTAAAAAAAGGATAGTCAATGCACAGGGTGCTCATGTTGTTTGCAACACTCTTATTCTTTGTGGGTTGTGCGTCAAAAAACAACTACGACAATTTGAAAACGGTAACCATAGAATCTGTTAAGCCTGCCCTAGACAACAGTGCAGAACGTCAACGGCTCGGGATCGCTTTCGGTGGCGGGGGTGTGCGCGGTTTTATGCACCTTGGGGTCATGAAAGCACTCGAGGAGGCGGGGATCAGAGCCGATGTAGTGGTCGGTACGTCATCGGGTTCCATTGCGGCGGCACTCTATGCGACGGGGATGCCTTACGCAGAGATCGAAGCGCAGATGCTTGCACTCGATGAAAACGATATTACCGATTTTGTCCTCAGCAGTGACGGTGTGGTCAACGGCAAATCACTGGCCGAGTGGTCGAACAGCGTGACCGGAAACCGTACCATTGAATCGATGCCGACACCTTTGGGTATTGCGGTTACAGACCTTACGCACGGCAAGCCTATGCTGCTTGTTGAGGGCAATGTCGGTGAAGCCATACAGGCCTCTTCGAGTGTACCCGGTGCCTTTGTTCCGGTGGAGTCCAACGCGGTCACTTTTGTCGACGGCGGCATCTTGTCACTCGTGCCGGTGCGTTTTACCCGTGCGATGGGTGCCGATGTCGTCTTGGCAGTTGACATCTACTGCGGAAGTTACCCGGCGATCGATGCCGGGGCCATCGATACGCTTTTGGCGACCATGCGGCTTCAGAGTTGTCAGCTCAGTGCCATTGAAGCAGCCGAGGCAGATATTCTGCTGCGCCCCAGGTTTGAACCCAAAGATCCGCAAAACTTTGATTCGCGCGACGAAGCTATAGCCGTCGGGTATGCGGCGACCAAAGCAATTCTCCTGCAACTGCGAACAGACATGGTTCCGACAATGACAGACGCATCAAATAAAACGGGTGTTTTGAGATGAATGAACAGATTTTGGGTATGAACAATGCGTGTTTTGTATTATCATAGTAACAAAGGACAAACATGAAAACAGTACTACTTTCTCTGATAACACTGCTAGCTGTAACAGGCTGCAGCACATCGTATGCGCCTCTGGCGACCGTGGACAAGGTCGATGTTGACCGCTACAGCGGCAGATGGTATGAGATCGCCCGGTATGAGCACTATTTTGAAAAAGGGTGCACCAATGCAACGGCCGATTACACTATTCGCGATGACGGCAAGATCAAAGTGACCAACCGGTGTGTCCTCGATGACGGTGAAGCCATCGAAGCCGTCGGTGTCGCCTATGCGACCGATGCGACCAACAGCAAGCTCAAGGTCAGCTTTTTCCGCCCCTTCTACGGGAACTACTGGGTGCTGATGCTCGATGAAGAGTATCGTTACGCAGTGATTGGCGACCCATCAAGAGAGTACCTCTGGATCCTCTCGCGTACGCCGGTCTTGGACAAAGCGACGACAGATGCCATCCTGGCAAAGTTACCCGCTCTGGGCTACGGCACCGAAAAACTGCTCTGGACGATTCAAAATCCCTGAGGTAGACGTTGTTTGACAAGGTCCGATACGTTTTATGTCCTAACAGGTCCTTCGTAAATAAGCGTAAGGTAGCCGAAACTGAGTAGACTCACCGTTTTGAGCCACCAGTAGAGCAGGTCTTTTGTCTTTCGGTAGCGAATGCAGCGAAACTCTTTTCGGGTGCGGTATTTCAGCTCGTAGTAGCAGACGGTAAAGATGCCGCTGCGGTTATGCTCGTTGATCGCAAAACAGACCTCTTCGCCTTGCGCCGAGAGGCGGACGGCCTCTTCAATGTCTTCTGTGATGATCATGGCGGACTCCTTTGTCGGGGTTTAGCAGATTATAGGGGCAATGTGCTCTTTTTCGTAGTCTCTTTTTGTCGATTAAGCGGTTTTGTATCGATCAGACGCCAAAATAGTGGTACGAACATGGGCACAGTTACGTTAGGCTGTCCTATTTCAGAAGAAGGATTCTCTATGTTGGAACTTCAGGCGATGCGCCGTGAATACAAGTTGGCTGAACTCGATGAAAACAGTGTCAAGAGCGACCCTTTTGTGCAGTTTGAACAGTGGTTTCAAGAGGCGCAGTCAGCCGAACTGCTGGAGCCCAACAGTATGGTACTTGCGACCGTGTCAGAAGAGGGCATACCCAACATTCGGGCCGTGCTGCTGAAGATCTTCGATGAGCGCGGTTTTGTCTTTTTTACCAACTACAACAGCACCAAAGCCAAAGAGATCGAGGAGAACCCTCATGTTGCCCTGGAGTTCTTGTGGCTCGGTCTTGAACGGCAGGTCCGTGTTATCGGCACGTGTGAAAAACTGGGCTATACTGAGTCGGCTGCCTACTTTATGAAGCGTTCGCGAGAGAGCCGCATCGGGGCGTGGGTGAGCGATCAGAGCAAGGTGATCAGCTCACGGAAGATGCTGCAGATGCAGGTCGAGAAGATGAAAGCCAAGTTTAAAAGCGGTGAGATTCCGCTGCCGGACTTTTGGGGCGGGTACCGTGTTGTTCCGACCAAAATAGAGTTTTGGCAGGGACGCGAGAGCCGTTTGCATGACAGGATCCTCTATACCAAAATACCTGCTGGGTGGCAGATCGAGCGGTTGGCACCGTAATCCTTTGCCAAAACCCCTTGAATTATCAATCAACAAAATAACCCTATGAAGCTTCAGCCATCTTTGTTACAATCACAAAAAGGAGTTACTATGAGTACATACGACGCACTGTTTGAAGACGAAGACGATATTTTCGGAGGGACACCCCAGTCAAAATATTGGGATATTGCAATGCAATCAGACAAAGAGGTTGTCAAACATGAGTTTGATGCCATGATCGAAAAGATCGCTATTATGGAGTCTATGCTGAGCGAGCAGTACGATTATGATGACCTGGACAAAGTCGTGGCACGTTACGGTATTGAACACAAAGAGCATGTAGACCATCTTAAAAAGAGCCTCTACATGGACTATGCCGGACGGCTTATCTACAGCCTTTCGGACTGACAGGCTCTACCATGCGCCGCTTTGAGATGTGCTCGATGATCGACTGTGACCTGCAGGCGCTTTACGATTTTCATCTTGATGTCGGCAACCTCAAAGCCATCACCCCTCCCGACACCCGTGTGACACTGCTCAACGAAGAATTTGTCCCTTTTGAAGGTGCAATTCTGATATTACGGACGGTCAAATACTTTATGCCTACTGTCTGGGAAGTGAAGATCGAAAAAATGACCCCGCCCAATCTACTCGTCGATGTGGCGTTACGCTCCCCTTTCAAAAGCTGGGAACATGCCCATGTGTTTACGCAAAAAGGGGGGCAATGCGAGCTGAAAGATGTGGTGAATTACGAACTGCCTTTCGGTGCTCTCGGGTCACTCTTTGACGTTTTTATCCGCCGTGAGTTGACGAATATGTTTCGTTACCGGCATGCACAGACCCAAAGACTCCTGGGAACAAAACAATGAAAACCGGTGTTTGCAGGAGCACTGCTCATAACACAGCTGTTTGGAGGTGAGGCGATGACCATTTACGATATAGAGGTCAAGACCATCGATGGTAAAACGACCACGATGGCGGACTACAAGGGCAAGGTGCTGCTTATTGTCAACGTGGCAAGCCGGTGCGGCTACACGAACCAGTACGAAGGACTGCAGGCCTTGCAGAACGAGTACCGTGAAAGAGGGCTTGCGGTCCTGGGTTTTCCCTGCAACCAGTTTTTAGGTCAGGAACCCGGCAACGAAGAGGAGATCAAGAACTTCTGCAGCACCCATTTCGGTGTCACCTTCGACATGTTCGCCAAGATCGATGTCAACGGGGAAAAAACGCACCCGCTCTACAGGTATCTCAAAACGAATGCTCCCGGTGTTTTGGGTTCGGAGGCCATTAAATGGAACTTTACCAAGTTCCTTGTCGACCGCAACGGTCAGATCGTCAAACGCTACGCCCCTTCGAGCCAACCCGAAGCGATCGCAGCGGAGATCGAAACATTACTCTAAAGGATCTACCATGTTAAAAGATATCATCTACACCGGACTCGGCGCTGCCGCGATCTTTAAAGAACGCGTCGAAGAAGAGGTCAAAAAGCTCGAAGAGAAGGGCAAAATAAAGAGAGAAGATGCCAAGAGCTTTCTCGACTCTATCGAGAAAAAAGGCAGAGAAGAGGATGAAAAGTTCAGAGCGAACATGAAGGAGACGCTCAAAGAGATCATCGATGAACTGGGGCTGGCCACCAAAGAGGACCTTGAAAAACTCAAAGAGAGCCTCAAATAAACGCCGTGTTCCGTACGCTTCGCTTCTACTCGCCGACGCGGGTCTATACGGTCTTCGTCTTTTTGTTGAGCATCTATCTCATCATCAAGAAAAAGGAGCGTTTCCTCGGACTTCGACCGCTTTCGCCGAAGGCACTCAAAGCGGCCATCTTTTCGCTGGGTGCGAGTTTCATTAAACTGGCACAGGTCCTCGCGACACGTGCCGACTTTTTTGACGCTGCGTATCTGGACGAGCTCAAAGAGCTGCACGACCGTCTGCCGCCGATGTCTGAGGAAGCCTTTAAAACCGTCTTTGACCGCGCTTTTCATGCCAATAGCTTTGCATCGTTCGAGAGAGTGCCCATCGCTTCGGCCTCCATCGGCCAGGTGCACATCGCCTACACGCACGACAACGAAAAGGTGGCGGTAAAACTGCGCCGCTTCAACATCGCCGCACAGGTCGGTGCCGACATCCGGATCATCAGCTTTTTCAACCGTCTGTTTCGACCGCTTTTTTCGCACTACACCAAAAACTCCATCGAAGCGGTGATCAGCGAATTTGCCAAGATGATCCGCCAGGAGGTAAGCCTTGACCATGAACGCCGGAATCTTGTCAAATTTTCAGCGACCTACGAAGGCCACGGTGTCCGTTTCCCCAGACCGTACGAGGAGCTTAGTTGTGACGATGCCCTCGTGATGAGCTATGAAGAAGGATTCCGTTTCGATGACAAGGAGAACCTCCTCAAACACGACATCGATTTCAGGGTTGTCATTGCCAAACTGGTCGATTTTTACACGACGCAGATGCTCATAAAAGGCTATTTTCATGCCGATCCGCATCCCGGAAACCTGCTGGTCAACACGCAGGGCGAACTGATTCTACTCGACTTCGGCATGGTGAAAACGGTGCCCAACAAGACCCGTATTGCCATCATCGAGCTCATCAAAGCGGCCAACGAACAGGATTACGAACGTTACATCAGTGCCAATAAACGCCTCGGGACCATTGCCTACGAGGCACCGGTCGGTGAACTGGCGGAGTTTACGGCCAAGATGTTCGCCATCTTTTCCGACGAAAATCTCAGCAGCGAATCCATGCAGCAGCTTGCGTTCGAAGTACTTGAATCAACACGGGACCTGCCGTTCAAGCTGCCCAGCGATGCCATCTACATCCTGCGGGTGAGTGCGATCATCGAAGGCCTGGGAACGACCTACATCGAGAACTTTAACGGCATCAAAGATATTTTGCCGATCCTTCAGCAGAATATTCCCAAAGCCCTCGGTGCCAAGGAGAGTATTCTGGAGACCCTCATCGACGAGGTCAAAGAGATCCCTTTTCTTGCCAAAGAGGTCAAGTCGGCCATTAAAAAGATCAGCAGCGATGAGCTGCAGGTCGAGCTTTCCGGCGACCAGTTGGAGTGGCTCAAGAAAGACCTTAACGCCAAAACACGCAGCTATGCCATCTCTTTTACGCTGATGCTTTCGGCGCTTTTTACACTGCTCTACGACAAAGACTACAAGGAAGTCGCCTTGGTGCTCTTTCTCCTCGGGATCAGCCGTTTGCTTTATAAACAGTAGCCGACGTTTTCGCTACAGCCGAGAGAAGCAACGAGTCGACATATAAACACTACCAAAACAGCCATCGAAACTCTAAGATTGCAGACAAAAGTGAGACCGTAAATGCGGCACTCACCATCGAAAGCACACCCATCAAAGAAGCCTACATTATCTATGAATGCACGCTCTTTGAGACACTCTCCTTCGGTGACCACGATATTTTCGTCGGCGAGGTCAAGATAATCCTGAACCGTGAAGAGAAAACCGTTAATCCGCTGCTCTTTTTCGGACGGAGTGCCTACGCCACGCCGAGCGATGAGAGACGCTATGCAACATGAAGCTGCGATGTTTGACTACATTTCCCATGCCATTGCCTGCAGCTTTAATGAATCGACAATTTTGTACTACCAAAGGTCGTTTTTCCGCTCTACAATGTGTTAGTATGAAATAGGAGAAGAGTATGAACAGTCTGTTATATGATCTGCATCTTGAATGGATCGCCTTGTCACTGACAGTCGGAACAGGTTTGCTTTATGTCGTTTGGTCCTGATATCTGAGATCAAAACCAAAATGTTTGGAATCTGTCAAAAATACTCTATACTATAAAGCAGTAAGATATCTGCAAAGGAGTATATCATGAAGATCGCATTAACCGGAGCCAGCGGATTTGTAGGTGCCGCCCTTCAAAAGACCTTTGGCGAATGTGTTATTATCGGCCGCAGGGATGACGAAGCGGCTATACTTAAAAAACTTGAGCATGTCGATATTGTGATCAACCTTGCCGGTGCACCCATCATCAAACGCTGGAGCGACCCGTACAAAAAAGTGCTGCTTGAGAGCCGCATCGAGACGACGCACAAGCTTGTCAATGCCGTCAATAAAAGCGGTGTTCAGCATTTCATTTCAACCTCCGCCATCGGTATCTATCCTGACAATATGCCTTGCGATGAAACAAACTCAAAAACGGCAAAAGATTTTCTCGGGACATTGGCGAGAGAGTGGGAGACGGAGGCACTCTGCTGTCATAAACCGACGACCATCTTGCGTTTTGGTGTCATTCTCGGACCCGAAGGCGGTGCATTGGCGCAGATGCTGACACCTTTTCGTCTCGGTGTCGGCGGTATCATCGGTAACGGTAAAATGATGACAAGCTGGATCGACATCGGCGATCTCATGAAGATCTATGAATTTATTTTCGAACGCCGTCTCAGCGGTGTTTTTAATGCTGTCTCACCAAACCCTGTGAGCAATTACACCTTTACCAAGACGCTCGGGTCGGTACTTCATCGTCCGACCGTTCTGCCGATTCCCGAATTTGCGCTGCGTCTTATGTACGGTGAAGCGGCTTCGGTACTGACCGGCTCAAAAGAGGTCTATCCGCGCGCACTGCTCGATGAAGGCTTTATCTTCGACTATCCTGAGCTCGAGGGCTCCCTGCATCACCTCTTAGGGTAGCTCCCCTCACCAAACGACATATTTCCCCTACGAAAAAACCTGCAGCCGACGTACAATTGTTCTAAAAAAGAGAGTACATTATGAAACGAGCTATTTTACTGATGAACATGGGCGGTCCCAACAACCTTGATGAGGTCGAACTCTTTTTGAACAACATGTTTAACGACAAGCGCATCATCGGCGCACCGAAGCCGATCCGTATGCTGATCGCCAAACTCATTACGTGGAAAAGAAAAGAGGAGGCCAAGAGCAACTACGCAGCACTTGGCGGCAAGTCACCAATCGTTGATTACACCAAAGCGCTTGTTTCGGACCTTGAAAAGAGTGTCGACGCAACCGTACATATGGTCATGCGCTACACGCCGCCGTTTGCAAGTGACGTGCTTAAAAGCCTTAACCATGTTGATGAGATCTATGCGATCCCGCTCTACCCGCACCACTCCAGGACGACCACGCTCTCGAGTCTCGACGATCTGCAGAGTGCGGTTGACAAAGAGGGCATCAAGGCCAAGGTCAAGACGCTCGATCAGTACTATAAACACCCGGACTATATCCGTGCCATTACCGAACGCATCAAAGAGACATTGGCGGGTGAGGACCCGGCTTCGTATGAACTGGTCTTTTCGGCACACGGTCTGCCGCAGAAGATCATCGACAAGGGCGACGACTATCAGCGCCACATCCGTTACACCCTCTACCATGCCCGTCGTGCGCTCATCGAAGAGGGGATTGACTTTCACAAGACCCATCTTGCCTACCAGTCGCGTCTCGGGCCGATGGAGTGGATCCGTCCCTATCTCGAGGACAAGCTAAAGAGTCTGAGCAAAAAGAAGGTCATCATCTTTCCGATCGCCTTTACGGTCGACAATTCCGAGACGGAGTTCGAACTCGACGTGGAGTACCGCGAAGTGGCGGAAGATTTGGGTTTCGAGACCTACCGCGTCGCCAAAGCCCCGAACAACCACAGCGCTTTTGTGCAGTGCTTGAACAGCCTCTACGAAAGCATGAAAAAGTGAAAGAGTACGCCGTTGTGGGTTCGGGCATCGGAGGAAGCAGTATCGCCGCTTACCTTCATGCCAAAGGACATGACACTGTCTTGTTCGAAAAAGAGCCTTACCTCGGCGGCTGCAGTTCTACCTTCAGTCACGGTCCTTACCGCTACAACACCGGGGCAACCACACTCGCCGGATATCAAGACGGTCACATCGTCAAAGCGATGTTCGAGCGCATCGGTTTTACGCCTGAACTCATCGAAACCGACCCTGCGATCGTCATTCTTCAAAACGGCAGGTCCGTGCCGCGATACCGCAACCTTGAAAGCTTTCTCTCAGCACTCGAGAAAGTGCATCCCCACTCAAAAAACCGTGCTTTCTGGACGCTTGTCCACACCCTGTCACAGCAGTTCTATTCCATGAACGGGCACTACTACACCAACCGTTCTCTTTTTGCAAAGGGCATCTCATTGGTGAGCTATCTGCCGCTGTTGATGAAGTTCCAGCGCTACCTGCGTACCGATGCCTATACCTTTATCGACCGTTTCTTCGGTGGTATCTCACCAGACTATCAGGCATTTCTCGAAGCGCAGATTTTCATTGTTGCCCAGGCAAAAAGCCGGGAGGTCAATTTCTTTACGGCGGCACTCTCTCTGGGCTATACATTCAACGAGACCCATTATGTACCCGGCGGGTTCAGCAGACTTTTTGATGCCATGACCGCCTCCATGACAGATCTGCGCCGCAGCACACCGGTGGAGCGTATCGAACAGTTTGAGGATCATTTTGTGGTACACACGAAAGACGAAGCGATCAAGGCCAGAAATGTCATTTTAAACAGCACCGTCTATGAGAGTGGAAAACTTTTCAATGACGATGCGATCGGGGACTATTACCGAAGGTATGAAAAACTCGACAACCATCAGAGTTCCTTTATGCTTTATATGACGATCAAGAGTGACAAAAAGTTTGAACACCATTACCAGATCATTGAAGAGATGGATTTTCCCTACACGCTCTCCAATGCGCTTTTCGTTTCGTTTTCAGATGAGAACGACGATCTGCTTGCACCAAAGGGATATTACAGTATCACGGTGTCGATCCATACCGACAGCCGCCGGTGGAACGATGCAAAAAACTACAGGTTCCAGAAAAAGGTACTCGGGAATTTACTGCTAAAGACGATTTGTGCTAAACTCGATATCGATGAAGCCGAGATCGTGCATTATGTCAGCGCGACACCGAAAACATTCGGCCGTTACATCAACCGTACCCAACTCGGAGGCAATGCGATCACCATGAAGAACTTTTTACCGAAACTGCCTGCAAACGACACGCCGATAGAGGGACTCTACCATGTCGGCGACACGGTCTACGCGGCGCAGGGATGGCCGGGTGTTATGCTCGGGGTACAGAACCTGACCAGGCTTTTGCATGTATAACATCGCGTTGCGCATCAAAGCCCAGGATTGGCTCTATATTTTGGCGATCGGTGTCGTCTTTGCGATGCTGCTCTCGTCGCTCGCCTACACACTGCTGGAGCGTTCCTGGTTTCAGGGCGCTCTTTTCGGGGTGATGCTCGGCTTTTCGATAACGCTTTTCTCTCTGATCTTTATTACCCTCATGAACCAGTTTATCTTGCCGAGAGTACGTGAGACTTACTGGCTGCCGATGGCCGTCGGTTTTTCCTTTTTGTCAGGGTTCCTCGGCACGGTCGTGAGCACGTTTTCGGCCGACATCGCACAGATCGAACTCATACCGATGTTTCAGACCCAACTTGTCAAGATCGCTGTTGCTATCGGCGTCTTGACCTATGTCGTGGGCGCGTTGTTGTACCGTTTTGTCAAGATGCGCAACGAAAAAGAGGAGGTGGACCATCACTATGTCCAGAGCCGTCTCAGTTCGCTTGAGACCCAGCTCAACCCACACTTTCTTTTTAATGCGCTCAACTCTATTGCCGAGCTGATTCATCAGGACCCCGACAAAGCCGAAGATGCGGTGTTGAAAGTTTCCGCTTTTTTGCGTAACACCATGAAAGAAGAGGCACTGATACCGCTCAGAGACGAGGTCAAAAATGCCCGTGACTACATCGAACTCGAAAACATTCGATTTTCGGGCAAGATCCGTCTCGAGGTCCCCGAACAGATACCTTCATGGAAGGTACCGAAATTTTCGATCCAGCGCTTGGTGGAGAATGCGATCAAACACGGTTTTGATGCCAATAGCCGGGCCCTTAGCGTAACATTGGCCTTCGATACTGACCGCAAGGTCCTCATCGTTTCAAACGACGGCAAGGCAATGCGTTCAACAGCATTCGGAATCGGGCTGAAGAACCTGCAGCAGCGTCTCGGACTTTTGTGCAAGGGAAGCATCGAGATTATCGACACGGCGCCGCCGCGCTTTAGAATCTATCTTGGAGACAACAATGAAAATACTGATCGTCGATGACGAAGCGCTGGGACTTTCACGGCTTAAACGGATGCTCAACACTTTGGGCTATGCAACAATTGTAGAAGCCAGTAATGCTAATGAAGCCCTGCAGGCTGCCGCTAAAGATCGTTTCGACCTGGTGCTGCTGGACATTAACATGCCCGGAACAAACGGCCTTGAACTGGGTTACGAATTGCGCTACCAGCAGGAGGATCTGGCTATTATCTTTCAGACAGCGTATGACGAGCATGCCCTTAAAGCCTTTGACATCGGGGCGTCAGGCTATCTGGTCAAACCCTTCAGTGTTGAGCAGCTCTCCAAGGCCATCGAACGGGTCAGACCGCAGGAAAAAGGCTCCGGTGACCTTCGTATTATGAGCAAGAACGGCGAAAACTACTACCTGCTTAAACCCGAAGAGATCTTCTACATCAAAGCCGACCTCTCCGAAGTCCAGCTGCGAACCCAAAAAGGGTTCTCCTACTATGCCCAGAAGATCTCCGATCTTGAAAAGCGCCTGTTGCCCTTTAACTTCGTGCGCGTTCACCGTTCCTACCTTGTCAACATCGACAAGATCAAAGCGATGGAGACCATCGAGCAGAGCAAACTGCGCTTTAGCTTCGAAGGCATCGCCGACGAAGTCGAGTCGAGCAAAGATGGCGCCAAAGCCTTTCGACAGACCTACTCGGTCTGACATAGAAAAAAAGACAATGCACTTGCATTGTTAAAAAAAAATACGCCTAAAAAGATGAACTCCGTTCAGTCGACGACAACATTTTTTATGATTTTCGAAAGTTTTTTTTAAATAGCTACAATGCTTTTTTTAGCAAGATCAGTTAATGTCCTAGCAAAATGTTTTAATAGCGTTAAAAGTCATTCGGACACAACCTGTCGTACACAAACTGTACAATACATGTAACATACAAGGACGAGAGATGAGAAATATATATTTAATTATCGCAAAACAGATTGTTGAAGAAGCGGGGCGTATTATTCGCGAAGCCCGCGAGACCAATACCTTTGGTTTTGAGTTCAAAGCAGACAATACACCGATAAGCAACATCGATCAGCAGGTACAGGACTACATGACAAAACGTCTCAAAGACAGTTTTGACATCCAGGTCATGGGTGAGGAAAACTGTGATGAGATCGATCCAACTGAACCATACTGGGCAATAGACCCTATTGATGGAACCTGGTCGTTTATTACGCATGAAAATACTTCGGCCATTAACCTCTCACTCATTGAAAATGGAGAGGTCATTGTCGGGATCGTCTATAACCCGTTTACAAATGAGTTCTTCCATACAGAGCAGGATGCACGCTCTTATATAGGGATGTTGACATTGCCGCTGCGTCCTAACCCGACAGTGGCCGTTGTCAACTTTAAACCGGAACGTGAACACCCTATTGTCAAAAGCCTAAACAGCTTATTTAAAGAAGACAAGGTCAAGAAACTTACTTCTATAGGCGGGTCGATTACATACTCGATGTGTATGGTGGCAAAAGGTGCGTTTAGTAACTATATCGCACATTTTGCTTCGCCGGCAAATGCCTGGGACCTCTCTGCTGCCTGTCTGATCATCAAAAACAGCGGTGGTTTTGTGACTGACCTGGAGGGCGTAGAGATCGACCCTATCAACCACAAAGGATACATCATCGCCAGTGCCAATGAGCAGGCCCGTGATGACTTTTTGGCGATGATGAAGCCGTTGCTTGAAGCGTTCACTCAAAAGGAGACGTTATGAAAAGACCGTTGATGTAGATATGAACAATGTTCTTGTTCATTTCACAACTCAAATATTTCAATTCAGCGATCCGTACTCCTTGTCACAGCTCTTATACCCATCCGACGCAAAACCATTTATAGACCACTTTCTTAAACCCGGCACGGTTGTTGGGTGCCCTTATTCATCTGCCTCTAACACATAGAACAGGTCTTGTTGTATCACCCCTTGAGTATTGATTACAAAATCGAGCCGGGCATTTCTCTCCAGAAAATACCTGTTGCGTATGGTCTGTATTGAAGGGAGGTCGTCACATAGGTTAATGGTGTTGAAAAATTGGTCCTTCATGAGTATTGAATCGATCCCATTGATCACGATAAATTCTTTCAGTGTATCGATCACCGCTTTTTGCACCTCTTTGGGCTTAATGCGATGGTTGTTGATCGAACCTTGGAAATTGTTTAAAATATACACGGTCTCATTATTGGTCTCATTATACGCCCGGCACAACAGCCCCCATAAGATAAGTTTCTGGTCATCATAGACACAAAGGTTCATAAAAGAGGGGTTAAGCTGCTGGTGGTGGTAAACACTGCTGAAGTCTATACAAACACTGCCGAGAGCGGGGCCGAGCAGGGCTAAAGGGTTGTTGTGCGCCAACACGCCTACATTAAAGCCGGCACACTCTTTTACAACCTTTTTGGCGTGGTTTTTTGCGTGAAAGAGCGGAAAATCGGTAGTGTTGCAAAGTTCTGAGCAAAGATCGATGTAGCGCTCTTTGACCATCATATTAGCAGCCATTTTTAGATGCAGTTCTTCGACATTAAGTGTGTGTTTGATGGTATGAAGAACCTTGTTATCGATCTCAAGTTCTTTATCCTCACACAATGCTATAACAGAGGTTATGGCACTTTTTTGATTGATTGTTGCGAGAACCTCAGGTTGCATCAAAATCCCTTTTTTCAGCTTTGCCTGCAGGACATTAAGGCGTTGTGCGAGTTGTGTCAGGTCTGAGCTGGTCTCCAGGTTGTAGCTTAGCATCGATTTGAGTATGATATTGGAGACTTTTTTGACCTCTTTTTTGTTCTTGTTTTGTTTCAACAGATGAAAAAAGTTGACGATCACAGGGTGCAGTACAACGTAAAAATCGTGCAGGAACCTTAGGTCAAGCGTGTAGTGCTGTTGTTGGTCTGCAAAAGGGTATCGGCGCAGGTAGTTTGGATGATACGCAAAGCGTTCATAGGCCTGTGTAACATACTTTATATTGCAGCCTGTGTCGAGAAGCAGCTTTGCAAAGCTGCCGAAAAAACCGTCAAAACAATACCCTGATTGAACATAGAGAGGTTTCAGAGCCGTAAAAAATTCATCGCGATTGTTGAGCGTGACAACATACATCTCGTGAAAAAGAAGAATCATCTTTTTAATGCGTGTTAGAAGGCGGGGCGGAAGGTCGATCTTCATGATATTATCGTGCCACTCTTTACGTTCGTTTCGTTCCGATCTCAACATCGTATGGTGACGAACAATATGCTGAAGCTGGTCTTCTGATACATATCTTTGCAGTACAGACCTGCCCAGGGCACTCCTGTAAAACTCTTCCGTTGCATCTTCGGTCATCATCAACTCTGAGGAGAGTGTACTGAAATGCAATGTTAAAAAGAGTGCTAACTCTTTTGACGACAGTGTCAGCCCGTGATGAAGGTAGTCTGATTTAAGTTGTTTCAAAATGTTGGCTGCGGCAAAGGAGACGTTTTCTCGACCATTATTGTCTGAAAGGTGCAGAAACGTCTCATAGCTGCAGAAACGGACACCATGAAAGTTTATCCGGGTCTGCTGCGTAATGCTTGGTGTAAAGGTGCTCAGGTCACAGTCTCTTTTGATCACAGCATCTGTATGCCCCTGTATGATAGCATCCAGCATTTTAAGCTGATGCTCTGAATGACGGCTCAACTGTAATTGTTGAAGTGTCTCAAAGTCCAGGGCATCATGCAGTGATACGAGCATACGCACTCGGGATGTTTTGACAGCCCAGATCAACACGCTCCGTATTCTGTCAAGAATGTCAATCTCATTGAGATCTGGAAACTGGGCATACGCCCACTCCTCTATCACCGCTGGTATTTGTGTGAAATATGCTTCAACGTAGTGAGCGTCACCATGTCTGTATCTGTCTGCAACGGATTGTCCAAAAAAAAGATGCAACAGACCGGTTTGCAGTTCGTCGTCTTTGATGACTGCGGAAAGTTTTGAAAGGTCCGCTTTTATCTTCTTTGAAATGGATGCCCGTTGTAACGGGACAAAGTGCGATGCGTATTGTTGATCAGGCATGTGCACCTTGTTTTGAGAACGGCATGTTGCGTTTGTCATTTTTTTATTCCTCTCTGCGATGTAGCAATGTCAAAGGATACAGCGAGGTGAAGACAGGGTGTGTCATGATGCTGTTTGTGTTGATCTCTCATGATCAAGAAATATAAAATGAATGGCAGATAAAACATGGAAATGGGAGAAGGGTTATTTCACCGTACTTCGTATGGCGTTGCTTATGTGTTAAGACACAACCTGTCACATTGTTGGTGTAAAATTTTTTTACACCAAACAAAGGACGCTAATGCAGACCATGGGATTTTTATCATCTGAAAAAAACGTCAGTAGTCGCAGTGTTTACAATGCGATCGTTCCGGAACAGTTCACACACGCCCATGCTGTGGGGCAGACGGGTTGCGGGAAGACAACAAGTTTTATCTACCCCAACTTACTCTCTCGCATCAAAGCGGGCCACAGTATCCTGCTCTATGACTTTAAAGGCAAGGAACATATGAGTCTGAAGTACCTCGCAGCGCAAGAGGGGCGTTTGGACGATGTGCTGGAAGTCGGAAAGCCATGGGGTGCCAAGATCAACCTGATGCGTCTGATGGACAGAAAAAGTCTGGACCTGTTCCTGAAAAATATTACGGCTTCGAGTCAAGATAACCAATACTGGGCCAACGCGGCTTCAAAACTTTTCTTATCCGTCTATGATGTCATCGTCATTTTAGAAAAGATATCTGTTTATGCCAGAGAATTGGAGTGGGATAAAGAATTTACACGAGCTCTGCATATGGATGACACTTTAGACCTGGAGGCGTTCGACTATCCGAAAGTGCTTTCATTCCAATCTATAATGCCTATTTGTCAAAGTGAACAAAATGTCTCCACCTTTGTCAACCATTTGGAGCGACTGCAAAGAAAAATGCATCGATTCTATCTCAATATTGTCAAAGACAATAACGACAGTGCGTTGGAGTCTTTTGAGATGCTTGAAAAGTACAAATCATTTTTACATCTGTTCGTACAGCTCAAACGTGTTATCAAAGCCTCACAGGTCTCTCTGGCATCTTTTATGAAAGTCGATGACACGAACCCAAAGCTCTCTATTGTTATGACACTTTTGCCGCTTGTGGATGTGGCGAACAAGGAGGAGTTCAACCGGGATGAGGTGGACCTTCTCAAAGCGCTAGATGACAGGAAACTTATCAGTATTAATGCTAAAGACCTTAGCAATGAGCTTTTAGAGTCTGTTACCTACGCACTGTTCAATGAACTCTCTAAACGAAGTATGCTTATGGAGGTACAGCCCATTTCTGTCTTTATCGATGAGGCCCAACGTGTTATTACGAAAAAACAGGACCACAATCTTGATGTATTGCGAGAGTGCAGGGTAGAGATGTTCCTGGCCTATCAAAATGCAGAGCTGATGGAGAACCATCTGGGTAAAAATGAGTATAAAGCACTTATGAAAAACCTAAGCAGCGCATTTTATTTCACGAACCTGGAATATCACAAAGAGAATGACTTAAGCGGACTGAGGCCGTTTGAATGCCTGATGTCAAAAGACAACTGCCGGCGGGTACATGAACTTGAACCTCTTTTTTTAGACAAAATCAAGCTGTATGCGGTAGAAAAAGAGTACCTTGAAAAGAGGGGTGTCTTCAGTGCATTTGGCTTGGAGGAGTATGCAAAAGAGCATATCCTCCTGTTTGATGGCAGACTGTTTGAAGAGAACAAGGTTCTTCTCTACAATCTTGCTTCCAAAGAGAACCTCATTGTAGAGATCGTGACACCTGACGATGTGGCAGCTATCAAAGATGCGCTAGAAGAGTTTACACGTCTCATTGCAGAGGAAGAACGTGAAGCGCAAGAGGCAGAAGAACTGGTGAAGATGTTTGATGATGATTATCTTACCAATTCTATAGACGAAGATGAACCGGTATTCAACGATATTGCAGATACCGCCACAACAGCAAACAAGAGTCTCTTTGATGAGGTGCAGAAGAGTGATGAAGAGGGTGATGCAGCATAAACTTTGGAGTGATAGTGCCGATCAGACGCAACCTGTCGCTTTTATCTCCTATACTGGTCCCCATTAAACAGATGTCCGCTCTTTGAGCTAAAGCATGACCCGGAAAAAATGTGTCGCTGGGTCATGTGTCACAGGCATCTCTATAAACCCTATGCGGAGCATAATTCGAACCCTATCGTACTGACTATACGATATTAGATACCTTCGTTTACAGAATTCTCCTAAAAATCGTTAAGACCGCATGGGGTCTATAGAGCTGCTTTTACTGTCATAAAGGACAATGATATGATAACTCTTGGAAATAAACTAAGCGCAATAAAGACCTTAAGAGAAGTGATGGAGAATCTTACTGATGCGATCAGTGCCGATGACGCCGACACTTTAAATGCACAGTTTGTACTCTTTAACAAAGGTTTTGTACTGCAAAAAGATGAGCATAACAGATATAACATTGCCCAGGCAAAAGCGTTGTATGAGAGATGTCGTAACATCGTTAAAAAAGAGTACTCGGCTAAATTTCTTTCGTCGATGGCCCTGCAAAGCATGTTGGAAGAGAGTGATTGAAAAACCAAGGGGACAAATTGAGGGCGCTGAATATTCATAAATATGAAAGGCCCAATGTGCAATTATGGAATTGTGCAGCCGGCGTGAGAAACGTAAAAGAGTAACCCTGAATCTCAATATTCGGCAGGGGTGACTAAGGGGCTGCGTTTTGTAGTCAGAAGCTTATATCAGAGAGGTCTTGATAGTCTCAAAAACATGATATTCTTCGTCTACACACCCGTCACAAATAATCAGGTTGTTGAGATGCTGCATGATTCTCGCTTTTACAGCTATGTTGTTTGCCAGGATATTGC
Organism: Sulfurimonadaceae bacterium; assembly: GCA_041553195.1. Taxonomy (GTDB): domain Bacteria; phylum Campylobacterota; class Campylobacteria; order Campylobacterales; family Sulfurimonadaceae; genus Sulfonitrofixus. The sequence goes on along the minus strand of JBFEJN010000026.1, from coordinate 14,107 downwards.
TTAAGGTATCGATATACTTCTCCAGCTCATTCATGTTTTCTACAACAGATTCAAAAAGTTCATGTGTCTCTTCTGTATTCATATTGAACTCTTGTTGAAAGAACTCCACCATTTTCTTATTCTCTTTCTCCGTTGTCTTTTTGTCTGCCATAGCGACATGCATCATTAGCACCGCTAAAGTATCTTTGACGGCATCATGGTTGATCTCGTCATCAAATATCTTAGAGTCGTTCTCTTTGAGGCTTTTGAGTAGTTTTGCTAATGATGCCAGCATGCATATCCTTATGTGGGTGAATCGATGAATGCTATAGTACCACACGAATATAAAAACATTATTATTGGCAAAATATGCCCTAAACAGAGTGAAGACAAAATATCGTCATGAATACGATAGAATTCATCCAGGAAAACAGTTACGATTAAAATCCGATTGTGGATGAAATGTCGATAAACAGAGGTGTAGAGGTGAAAATTAGAGTCTATTATGAAGACACCGATCTTGGCGGGGTGGTGTATCACTCCAACTACTTGAACTTTTGCGAGCGTGCACGCAGTGAGCTCTTTTTCTCCAAAGGGCAGTCGCCTGTTTTGGAGGGGGGACATTTTGTGGCCAGCTCACTGGAGGCGAACTACATCAAACCGGCACTTTTTGCGGACCTTTTAGAGGTTAAGACGGAACTGGTTACGTTGAAATTTGCCTCGTTTACCTTGCGTCAGAGTATCTACAGAGGCGAGGAAAAGATCTTTGAGATGAAGATAAAACTCGCTTACCTGACCCATGATGGCGAGATCGGGCGTTTTGACGACGACACACGGGCGATGTTGAAAGAGCTGCTTTCGTAGAGAGCAGGGGAGGCTATTGAAGCGTTGAGCCTTCGACAACTTTAAAGTGTGAACCGGCAGGCTGTACGATGGCGATAGGGTAGATGACCTGATTGTTCTCGATAGGCAGGTCATAGAGGCGTGCCTGTGCGGTGATACGGTGGTAGAAATAGTCGGCGGCAATGGTCGACGCGTAGTTGATCCAGTCGTAGACGATGTTGTTGTTGAGCAGTGCGTTGGCCTGTACGATGGCGTCGTCTTGTACGCTAATAGAGTTGGCGATATAGAGAGATTCCCTGTCTTTTTTCTGCGTCATGGTGAGAATAAGCGGGTCGTAGTTGATCTGTGTCGAGAGGGCATTGGTGACGGCGGTGTCATACACGGAGAGTTGGGAGAGTATCATGGAACTCTTGATCAGCGGTGTGTTGAGCATAAAGCTGCCGTACTGGATCTTCTCATTGGCATCGAGTTGTGCTTTGAGATTGCTGGTCTGTTTTTCGATGCCGTAGGCGATGACTTTTTTCTCTTTAGGCTCAGATGAAACGGCGTAGGGGATCTTCTTCTCTATAGCATCTCTGATCCGTCCGGTCGCATGAAAGGGCTTTTCACTGGCCAGATAGTGTGCTGATGTCATCGTTAAGAGCTTCTCCCCCTGAGCAGATTTGTCATACATGATGACCAGAGGCGAGCTCATCAGCGGGGTCAACCGCTCTATCTGGGCCTGGTAATCGATAGCACCGAAATAGATGTTGTTCTCGGCACCCGGAAGGTCATTTTTGTGGATCGTCGGGAAAAAGATGGTCAGCTCCTTTTCGAGCTCGCTGATGACCTTGGCCCCTTTTGGCGTTACCGGCGCGATGACGTAGTGGAAACCCTGTTGCTTTATCGTCTCCAATACCCGTCCGATCTCTTCAGGACCTTCATCATCGATCTGAAAGGTCTTTATGGAAAAAGGGTGCTCCCGTGTCAGAAAATAGGCAAAAACAGCCGTTGATGTCGTGTGGGCATAACGGCCTATCAGGCGCTCCGGCAGGATCATCGCGATCTTGAGCTCCTGGTCTGGCTGGAAAACAGTGACGGTCGGCTTCTGCACACAGCTGTTTATGAAGAATGCAGAGAGTAATAGTACAAATAGACGCAATAACTTCATAGACGGAAACCTTGGGGAAAATAGCATTTTTGATAATTGCTAATATATAATATTTGTTGGAATTATAGCATAAGAGGTGAAATGGACGCCCCCGCTCAGCAGGGAAGGGTTAAAAGCAGCGTTGAAGAGAGTGATTCAATATTGTTCTGTTGAGGGAATGGCCACGTTGCCGTACTCATCGAGAACAGGCACTTCACCCTCTTCGACCACCTCAAAACGCGAACCGGAAGGTTTGACGATAGAGACAGGATAGAAGACCTGTTTGTCGATCATAGGTAACTGGTAGGTACGCTCTGAACGGGTGATAGTGTGGTAGAAATAATCGGCACCGATCGTTGATGCGTAGTTTATCCAGTCGTAGACGATGTCATTGCTCAGCAGCGAGTTGGCTTCGATGAGAGTGTTGTTGTTGATATTGATGGAGTTCGCTATATACATGTTGGCGCGGTCCTGCTGCTGCGTCATAGAGAACATCAATGGGTCATAATTGATCTGTGTTGAGAGAATATTGGTCGTGTTCGTCTCATAAGAGGTCAGTTGTGAGACGATCATTGTGCTTTTGATGACCGGGGTGTTGAGCACGAAACTGCCGAACTGGATCTTTTCGTTGTTTTCAAGATGCCATTTGAGGTTGGTCGTCTTGCGGTCGATCCCATAGGCGATCACCCTTTTTTTTGTCGGCTCCAACTTTTCGTCATACTCTTCATTATGCTCTTTGTAGAACTCTTCTCTGCTTGTCGGTTGGAATTGAAGTTCGCTGTTTAAATAACTCTCTTTGGTCTGTTCGAACAGTTTTTTCCCTTTGGCCGATTTGTCATAGAAAACAACAAGCGGTGAAGAGGCTTTAGGTGTCAATTTGTCGATCTGTGCCTTATAGTCGATGGCACCAAAGTAGATGTTCTCGGCACTGGTGTTCAGATCATTCTTATTAATAGTCGGAAAATAGACGTTAAGCTCCTCTTCGTTTTCAACGATGAGACGTGCCCCTTTAGGTGTCAGCGGTGCGATGACATAATGGAAATCCTGCTCCTTGATCTCTTCGAGGACCCGTTCCATCTCCTCCGGGCTTTCGTCATCGATCTGGAAGTTTTTTAAGACGAAAGGATGGTTGCGTGTCAACAGATAGGCAAAGACCGCGTTCGACGTCGAGTAGGCGTAGCGGCCGATGAGTTTGTAAGGCAGGATCATGGCGATCTTCAGCTCTTCCTGGAGGAGACCGTTCGAACCGATATTGAACAGCCCGACATAGATCATGCGTTCATCATCGAGTTCCATGCATTCGAGTTTCTCGTTTGCAAGGGCAAGAAAAGAGAAGACCTGACCTTCGTCAAGGTACTCCTGCAGACAATCATTGTCGCAGTCTTCGTCGAGGTCAATGAGCTGGACATACGTCGTCGGCAGCGGGATCGTTGAGATCTGTGTACTCTCGGCAAGCAGAAAAAAAGGTATGAAAAGAAGTGAAAAGTATTTTATCATAGACAACTCTTTATGGTTTTAAGATCAGTAAGCGTGTCACTCTTCATTGAAGGGTTGCGCAGCAAAAATTGCGGATGGTAGATCGGTATGATGATATAGTCATTAAAATTGATCTTTTGTCCGCGTACCTGTTCAAACGGCGTGTCGTCACCACTTAAGAGATGATAGGCCTCGGGCCCGAGGGTCATGATGACCTTGGGTTTGATGCGCTCGATCTGTTTAAACAGGTAGGGTTTACAACTGTTAAACTCGGAGACAGAGGGTGTATTGGTCCCCAAAGGCTTACATTTGACCGCATGGGTGATGTAGACATCTTCTTTTCTCTGTCCGAGAACATTTTCGAGCATCTTGACGAGTGATTCGCCTGACCTGCCGGCATAGTAGCTGTTGGTGGCATCTTCACTGACCGAGACATAGGCATCGACGATCATGAGTGCTGCATTCGGGTTGCCTAGACCACCCATACTCTGTTGACGCGACTTGCTCAGGTCACAAAGATGACATTGCGAGATCATGCCCTGAAGCGATAAAAGATCGTCCGGAAGTTCCTGCGCAGAAGACGGTCTGTTGGTCACAAAAGGGTCACTGTAATTAAATCCGAGTGCTTTCAAACGGTAGAGGTTTTGCAGCATCACAAGGTTCTGATAGGATTTCGTAGCGGTGCCTTTAAAATTGATATCTTAGTGTAGTTAATGGTGTGTTAAATTTCGATAAATCGATGAAAAGTTGAGAGCTGTATTAAAGAAGTGTTGAGTTTATGAAGTGAAGTGTGATGGTTTAGGGGCTAAACCCCCTAAAAAGAATCTCTGATTACTCAGCGACTGCGACTTCGACTGCAGTTGATTCCCAGATACCGTGTTTTGTACAGTAACCGTGTGCTACAAGGTTTAGTTTTTTACCCATTGGACGGATGTTGAATGTTACTTCAGCATGCGATTTTTCATTACCAAGTGTTCCCGGTACGAATGTTGCCATCGCAAGTTTAGTCTCACCGTCGAAAAGAGTGATACTTTCGATGAAGTGATCGAAATCATCCGGGTGTGTATACTCTTGACCCATTTTAACGTTTACCGCTAGCATCTCGCCTTTTTTAGCGTCGCCTGCTACAGTAATAAATGGTGAGTGGCGATCGATAAGGTCTTTCTTAGCTTCGCGCTCTACAGTGTCGATGTCTACGTATTTGTTAATCTTTGGCATGGTTATCCTTTGGTTTTTTGTATTTATGCAGGCATTCTACACGTAAATAGTTTTAAGGAAACATAAATGAGAGTAAAGATGTCTTAATTAAAGTAAATCTCAGTTACAAGTGAGAATTGTTATTAATAATCATAGTAGTCTCTCGAGCGTGACTCCATTATAGGCACTGCCAATGGAACGTTGAGGCCTTGCAGGATTTTTAGAGCTCCTGTTGTACAATCGTGTACTTTATATGAGGAAGTCTGTATATGGAACGTCTTACATTCGGCGAACGCAACGAGGGAAAAAAAGAGGCTGTCTTTCTAGCCATCTATGTCGATGCCATCTCGCCGTGGAAATATTTTAAAGACGAGATCCTCAAAATAAAGTGTCCTGCCGTGATCATGATCGACCGGTGGGACGGACGGATGGGCTTTCCCGGCGGTACCCGCAATGAAGGCGAATCTATCCTGGAGACCCTCGTACGCGAGATCAAAGAGGAGATCGGTATAACAGTCAAGCCGGACAAGGTGCACCCGATCGCGACGCACGAATCCAAGCTCGTGACCCATCTCTATGGACTCAAAGTCATTGAGATCGAGTTTCTGCACATCTATTATCACATCCTTAACAACTTTTCGCGTTCGATCTTGCTGCATGCCTACGAAGAGGGCGACGAGTCGCACTTTATGTCCGAGATAACGGGTATCAAGATCGTACCGCTGGTACAGCACGCGGGCAAAGGGATTAACCACTTTATCGGCAACCACTTCGCCGGTTCATCGCGAGAAGAGCTGTTGATCCTCATGGAAGAGGTGTTGGGCATGGATATCGAGGCCTACCGTTAAGCCTGCGTGAGCACCTCTTTTTGGCGCTGTTTTTGGGCAGATTTTTGGCGCTGCATTTGCTTAAAAGCCTCTTTTAACCCGCAAAGCGCTAAAATCGCGGGATTAATAAACTACATTTTAGGATAGTACCAATGATCCAACCTCTTTTGATTGAAATCGGTGTCGAAGAGCTTCCGGCTGTTCCACTTCTTAAAGAACTGAAAAATATTGAGAAAAAATGGGCAGACGTTTTAGAAGAGAACAAGCTTTTAGCTGAGTTTGAGTTCTACTACACGCCGCGTCGTCTGGTGCTGTGGCACAGCGAGTTCAAGATGCGTCAGGACGACAGCGAAGAGGAGTTCTTCGGTGCGCCGGTCGCCATCGCCTACAAAGACGGTGTACCGACACCGGCGGCAGAAGGGTTCGCCCGTAAATGCGGTGTGACACTCGAAGAGGTCTCGAAAGCGGAAAAGGGCGGTAAAGAGGTCCTCTACTATAAAAAAAGCGTTCCAGGCGTGGAGAGTGCCGCAAAGCTTCCTGAGATGATCGAGAAGTGGATCAAGTCGCTTAACTTCGGCAAGTCGATGCGTTGGGGTTCGAACAGCGAAAGTTTTATCCGTCCTATCCGCTGGGTCAACGTGCGGTTGGCTGAAAAACTGGTACCGATGACACTCTTCGGTGTTGCCTCGGCGGAAACGACCTACGTACACCGTATGGAGAGCTTTGATGCGCAAAGCATCAGCGGAAACAAAGCGTACTTTGACAAGCTCAAAGCCGGCTCGGTGACACTGTTCCAGGACGAGCGCCGTGCTTCGATTTTGGCAGATTTTAAAGCGCTCGAAGCGAAACACGGTCTCAATATCGAGATCGACGAAGAGCTGCTGGACGAAGTCGTGGCTATTACAGAACACCCGACACCGCTGCTCGGGAGCTTTGACGTCGAGTTCTTACGCCTGCCTCCGGAAGTGATCATCACCTCGATGAAAGAGCACCAGCGTTATTTCCCGGTCTTTAGAGACGGCATCCTCATCAACAAGTTCGTCGTGGTCAGCAATGCTCTGACAGACGATTTTTCCAAAGTGGTCGAAGGAAATGAACGCGTACTCCGTCCGCGTCTTGCCGACGGTCTCTTCTTTTACGACAATGACCTGCGCAAAGGGCTGAGCACCGAGGGGCTTGAGAAGGTCGTCTTTATGAACGGTCTGGGAACCTTGGCGGACAAGATCGAGCGCGAACATGAGATCGCGGATTATCTGTTCGACCTTTACAGCGACGCAGTCTGCGCCGAGAACGGCAAACATGTCGAGGCGAACCAGGCACTGCTGCAGCGTGCCGTTGCCCTGGCCAAAGCGGACCTTACCAGCGAGATGGTCTACGAGTTTACCGAACTTCAGGGTCTTATGGGCCATTACTATGCAAATGCCCTCGGCGAAGAGTACGAAGTGGCGCTGGCGATCAAAGAGCAGTACCTGCCCGACGGTGAAGAGTCTGATGTGCCGTCGACCAAACTGAGCGCGATCGTTGCGATGGCGATCAAACTCGACACACTGCTCGGTCTCTTCAGTGTCAACCAGATCCCGACCGGTTCGCGCGACCCGTTCGCGCTTCGCCGTGCGGTCAACGGGCTGATCCGTATTACCAAAGAGCACAACCTCTCATTCGACATCAACGCAGTACTTCAGAGCCTGAGCAAAAAGTATGCGCCGATCGACTTTGAAAAGCTCGAAGCCTTCTTTCTGGAGCGTGTTAACCAGTTCTACAAGGTCAACCCGTCGATCGTCAATGCGGTCCTCTCAACAGGCGAACGTGAACTGCGCACGATCGACGCCAAGATCGAAGCGGTGGCAACGATCTCCGAGAGCGAAGAGTTCTCAACGATCTTCTCGACCTTTAAGCGTGTTGCCAACATTACGAAAGATGTCGATCTTGACGATCTTCAGGGTGTCGATGCGGCCCTCTTCGAAAGCGAAGCGGAGATCGCTCTGTTCAGTGCCTATAATGCTGTCAGCGAACAGGAGTATGCGAGCTACACCGAACAGCTGGACGCGCTGTTCAGCCTGAAACCGCAGCTTGACGACTTCTTTGAAAAAGTGATGGTCAACGCGGAGGACGAAGCGGTTAAAAACAACCGTAAAGCCATGGTCGGTACGATCTACAAAGCGATCTTTGATATCGCCGATATTAAAGAGATCACCCTTTAAGCCTGGTTGTAAGACCATGCACATCTACGACACAGCGATCATCGGTGCGGGCATCAACGGTTGCTGTACTGCCCATTTCCTCTCCCAGGCCGGTTCCGATGTCATTTTACTAGACCAGGAGGGTGTCGCAGCCGGCGGTTCGGGGGCTGCTGGGGCCTTTATCTCGCCCAAGTTTACCAAGGGCGGTCGCCTCAAAGAGCTGCTCGAAGAGGCCTACCTCTTTTCACTGGCCTTTTACACCACGTACTTTCCAGAGCATATCCAAAAAGCAAAACTCCTGCAGATCGCCAACTCGCAGGAGAACGAAGTCCGTCTGAACGCTTTTAAAGAGACAACGACACTGAAGTTTTCCGAGGACCGTAGCGAGATAGAACCCCTTTTGACACCCTATGCGAAGCAATTCGCCTCACTGGTGCTCGAAGAGGGCGGTGTCGTCGATGCTCAGGCGATGTGTGCGGCACTCGCAGAGGGTATAGCCTTTCACAAAGAGAAGGTCTCCTCGCTGCACTACAGCGAAGGGGCGTGGCAGGTCGGCGAGATCAGGGCAAAGCGTGTTGTCCTGGCGACCGGTTCATACGACTTTGTCGTCAAAATACCTTACCTGGAACTTCGCCGTGTCTGGGGCCACCGCATCGATGTCAAAACGACGACGCAGGTTCCCTACAGCATTCACCATCACCTCTCTATCTCCCCCTCATCAAGTGATGGTGTCGTGGCCATAGGGGCGACCCACAACCTCCATTTCAACCCTTTCGGAGAAAATAAGTACGATTTTGAAGAGGGCAGAAAAGAGCTGCTGGAAAAGGCGCTTAAAAGTGTTAAACTGGAGAATGTAGAGCTTCTGAAAGACTACGTCGGTCTGCGTTCGGGCAGCAATGACTATCTGCCGATCATCGGCAATGTGGTCGATGCCGGCAAGACGATGGACGAGGAGTTTAACCCCTTTGCCGTCAAGAAGATGGATGCCGGGCGTTTTACCTACTATCCGGAGCTCTATATGGTCAACGGCAGCGGCGGTTACGGCTTTGTACTGGCGCCGTACCACGCGAAGCAGCTTGCCGGACATATACTCCAAAAAAGCGACTTTGAACAGGACCTCGTACCAAGCCGCTTTTTCAGACGCTGGGTCAACAAGCAGGGACAGGCATGATCACAGAACTCATTATCGTCGGTCTTCTCCTGCTTTTCGGCATTCCTTCCTTGCTGGTCTACCTGCTGCAGCACAAGATCATCTTTACCCCTTACCACCATAAGCGCCGGGGGCTTTTTAAAGAGTACCCCCACCTCTACAAACCGCTCGAACTGCAGGTCGAGAAGGGCGTTTTTCTCGAAGGTGTCGTTTATGAGCCCGAAGAGAAGGCCCGGACGACCATGCTTTATTTCGGCGGGCGGGAGCAGGACAGCGTAACGCTCATAGGGAAATTTTCGCTGCATTACCCACAAACAAGGATCGTCTCTTTTAATTACCGGGGCTACGGTACGAGCGGCGGAAAACCGAGCGAAGCGGCGTATCACGGCGACGCCCTTAAAGTGTATGACTATGTCTCTCAACATCTCGGGGTCCCTGTCGTTCTGGGCTACAGTCTGGGAAGCAACATCGCCGTCCACACGGCGGTCCGGCGTGAGCCGAAAGGGCTTATTCTGGTGGCGGCGTTCGAGTCGGTAGCGGCGCTCTCTCGTGCGAAAAAGGTCCCGGTACCGCGAATGGCGGTCAAACACCGTTTCGAGACGATCCGTGAGATCGACAAGGTGACCGTGCCGTTTTCGCTGTTTGTTACCAAAGATGACGGATTTGTCCCGATCAGTCAGCCGCGTAAACTGAAGGCAAAGGCAAAAGAGGGAATGGTAGTTGACTATAAAGAGTACGAAGGTTATAATCATGCCCAATTACTCTTCAGCGACGAAGTGTGTCAACAAATAGAAAAGGTGCTCGAAACGTGAAAGAAGCCATAATCCTCCTCAACATGGGCGGCCCGAACAATCTTGGCGAAGTCGAACTGTTCTTAAAGAACATGTTCAACGACCCCAACATCCTGACCATGAAAAGCTCGTTATTGCGCAAGTTCGTCGGCGGTATGATCACCTTTACCCGTGCGGAGTCGTCACAGGAGATCTACCGTCAGCTCGGCGGCAAGTCCCCGATCGTCGGGCACACGCAAAACCTCATTAAAGCCCTGGAAGAGAAGTTGGACGACAAAAACGTCATCGTCGATTTCGTCATGCGCTACACGCCGCCGTTCGCTCCCGAGGTCATTGAACGCCTCAAAGAGCAGAAGGTGGAAAAGATCTATCTTCTGCCGCTCTATCCGCAGTTCTCGACCACGACCACCAAGTCATCGCTGGAAGATTTCGAAGAGGCCTTTCACGACAGCGGCATGGACGCGGTCCTCGTTGAGGTGAAACACTATTACGAGAACAACACCTATAACGAAGCGGTCATCGAGCGCATTAAAGAGAAGATGGGCGAGAGCGACTACAACGACTTCGACATTATCTTTTCAGCGCACGGTCTGCCGCAGAAGATCGTCGATGCAGGCGACCCGTACCAGCGCCATGTCGAACGCCATGTCGAACTGCTCAAATCCAAGCTGCAAGAGCACCAGATGGAGTTCCACCAGGTGCATCTGGCCTACCAGTCCAAAGTCGGTCCGATGAAATGGCTGGAGCCATCATTGGAGACCGCACTGCACAAAGTGCGCAACCGCGGCGTCATCATCTACCCGATCGCCTTTACCATCGACAACTCCGAGACGGACTTTGAACTCGAGATCGAGTACAGAGAGATCGCGGAGGAGATGGGGTTCAACGACTACCGTGTCTGCCGCTGCGTGAACGACAGCCCGAAATTCGTCGATGCACTGCTTGAGATCTATGCCAAGATGAAACAGTAGCGCTCACCGGCCGTATAGTTTTTCATCAACGTTGCGACCTGCCGTTGTTTCCGCTCTGCTAAAATAGGACAAAAATTTAAAAGACAAATCATGACAGTAGTAATTTTTGACATGGACGGAACGCTGATCGATTCGCAGAATGACATCACAGCGTCTATCAACTACGTGCGCGAACTCAACCACGCCCTCGACCCGTTGACAAGCGACTTCGTCGTCGAAGCGATCAACCGCGACCAGCGCAACCTGGCAAAACTTTTTTACAACACCGAACTCTACGAAGACCGCGACCGCATCGTTTTCGAAGCCCACTACCATAAACAGTGTACCGAGTCGGCCATCGTCTATGACGGGGTGAAAGAGCTTATTGCGGCACTGCATGAACAGGGTGTCAAGATGGGTGTGGCGACCAATGCGCCGAGCCAATTCGCCAACCGCATGCTCGAGCACGTGGGCATCGCCAAGTATTTTGAGCGCATTGTCGGCGCCGACATGGTCGCACTGCCGAAGCCGGACCCGGAGATGCTGCAGGTGACACTCGAACATCTGTTTTTTGACTCGAAAGTGGACAAGGCCTTTATGGTCGGCGACAACTCCAAGGACATGGAAGCGGGCTTTCGCGCCGGCGTCACCTCGGTCTTTGCGACCTGGGGTTTCAGCCCGCAGGGTCACGGCGACCATGTCATCGCACACCCCAGCGAGATACTCGGACTGATCTAAGGGATGAAAATACTTCTCTTCCTGTTGGTGGGCGCTTCGTTAGTTGCATCCGAGATGCTCGAGCGTACGCAGGTACTCATGGGAACCTATGCGACGATAACGCTGCCGCAAGAGAAGACAAAAGAGCAGCAAAAAAGCTTTGAGATCCTGCGCGCGGTCGAGCACGCCCTGTCGAGTTACGATCCCAATGCCGACATCTACAAGCTCAACCACCAAGGGGCTGTTACGCTTTCGCCTTACAGTTACGAGGCGCTTCTTCTCTCTAAAAAGTACTATGAAAAGAGCAAGGGCTATTTTGACATTACGGTCGGCTCTATTACCAAAGAGCTCTACCGCTTTGGAGAAGATGAACGTCTGGTGACGAGCAGTGCCTTGCAAGAGGCCAAGGTCGATTTTAGGGGCCTGCATTTCGACACTCAGCGCGCCTGGCTCGACGAAGGGACGGTCATCGACCTCGGCGGCATGGGAAAGGGCTTCGGTATTGACAAGGCGGCGGCCTATTTGAAAGAGCAGAACATTACCCGCGGTACAGTCGCTCTGAGCGGCGATATTCGCTGTCTGGACATCTGCACGATGGGTATTCAGGACCCTTTCGGTGAGGGGACACTGGCAGAGTTTACAACGAAATATTCCGACACGGCCATCTCCACCAGCGGCAACTACCGCCGGTATGTGGCGAGTAAAAAGAACAACCATCTCATCGACCCCAAAAAGAAGCGCTCAGAGCAGGGCTTTGCCTCGATTACCCTGATAGGCTTAGGCAACAACAGCGACATTGACGCGTACGCAACGGCGGCGGCCGTCATGCCGTATGAAAAAGCTGTTGCATTTTTGGAACAACGCGGTGTCGGGTATGTTCTGGTCTTGACAAACGGGGAACGCATTGTCAGTGCGAATATCGATAGGTATGTTTTGGATTTTGTTTTTGTTCAGTGACCGAAGGCTCAGTGCAGTTTTATTGTCCTTTTTGAATACGTTGGTTGTTGCAATATCCTTGACTGCACTCTTTCCTTTTTACGACTCGGCATTTAGTGCCTCCCTGCATTGCGCTGTTGGCGCTGATTCTCCGCAAAAAACGAAACCAAAAAGCTCTCGTGACGGCTTCGCAGTCGGTGGCTACCGACTTGCTTTCCTTTCAGTCATTCTTTCGCTAAAAACTGCCGCACCGATGCTACGCATAACGGTTATTATAAACCTTATCCAAAAAAACGTGCCAACAGGCACCTTTCTTTTGGCATATCGTCGGCTAAAAAACGCAAAGAAATTTGCCTTTTTCTTAACGCCTTTGGCACTCCATACGCTCAAACAAAGTGATTTTTTTAACGGAAGTCCACTCTTTGCGCTCAACTCTGTAGATGTTTCGAAAAAAGCAAAGCAGTAACGCATCTATTTTAATGTCAAAGCTTGCGCTTTGATCCCTGTTTGGACTGTTTGAGGGTTGTTAATGACGGTCTTGCATCAGCATAAAGAAGGTAATGGGAGTTGAAATATTGTCGACATAGAACTGCGATACACAGCAGCTCAAGTTTGTGCCGGCTCAGCCGGCCAGGAAGCGGAAATTCTTACTCAAATATAAACGTAAACTTCTTTTTCTGAAACCAATCTATCCCGTCGCTCGAGGACCAGATATCGTTTTTATAACCCATCCAGTTCTGACCGCCTATCACCCAGAGCTTGTTGTTGAAGCTTAGGGCTTCATGTCCAACACGTCCTGAAAAGGCGGCATTCGCACTCACCTCTGTCCAGGTCACCCCGTCGCTCGAGGACCAGACATCGTTTTTATCACCCGTCGCGCCATAACCGCCTATCACCCAGAGCTCGTTGTTGAAGATCAGGGCTTGATGTCCATAACGCGCTGAAAAAGCAGCAGCCGCAACCTCCTCTGTCCAGGTCACCCCGTCGCTCGAGGACCAGATATCGTTTTTGGCACCACTCGCGTCATAACCGCCTATCACCCAGATCTTGTTGTTGAAGCTCAGGGCTTGATGTGCATAACGCGCGGTAAAGGGAGCAGTCGGAGTCTCCTCAGCCCAGGTCACCCCGTCGCTCGAGGACCAGACATCATTTTTATAACTTCCGCCATAACCGCCTATTACCCAGAGCTTGTTGTTGAAGCTCAGAGCTTGATGTCCATAACGCGCTGAAAAGGGAGCACTCGCAATCTCCCGCGTCCATGTCACCCCGTTGCTCGAGGACCAGACATCGTTTTTACTACTTCCGTCAAAACCGCCTATCACCCAGAGCTTGTTGTTGAAGCTCAGGGCTTGATGTCCAACACGCGCTGAAAAGGCAGCATGTAGAATCTCCAGCGTCCAGGTCACCCCGTCGCTCGACGACCAGACATCGTTTTTATAACCCATCTCGCCAATACCGCCTATCACCCAGAACTTGTTGTTGAAGCTCAGGGCTTGATGTTTATCACGCGCAGTAAAGAGAGTATTCGGAGTCGCCTCTGTCCAGGTCACCCCGTCACCCGACGACCAGACATCGTTTTTAGGAATCCCCAAGTTTAGACCGCCTATCACCCAGAGCTTGCTGTCAAAGCTAAGTACCTGATGGTTATCACGCGCTGAAAAGGCAGCATTCGCAGTCTCCTGCGTCCAGTTCACCCCGTCACTCGACGACCAGACATCGTTCATCGTATTCGAGATATTACCGCCTATCACCCACAGCTTGTTGTTGAAACTTAGGGTTTGATGATAATAACGTCCTATAAATGGAGCATTCGCAGTCTCCCGGAGGGGGAGGTCTGGGTCCGCGTCCAGAATTCGATCGGCCTTCCAGATCTGGAGAGCGCACCGCAGCCGGATCTCGCCTGGGTCGCTCGACGCGACTATTCCCAGGGAC
>JBFEJN010000025.1:0-32612 GCA_041553195.1 Sulfurimonadaceae bacterium | reverse complement strand
TTTCCGTTGTTGTATTTGTCGGTGACAGCACCTTTAAGACGGAGATGCCGCCCAATGTCACCTATGCGGGCGGTTTTGTGCGCTACATCAAGTCCAAGTCAGAGAAGATCATCACACCTGCTGAGGTCAGACAGATCGTTTCGCAAATAGAGTCCGGCAGACTGACAAACAGTTTTAAAACACATAGAGAACATGTCAGACATGTTAAAGAGATCGTTAAAGAGAAGGTAGACCGAAATCTCTGTCCAAAATGCGGCAGTTCATTGGTCTTGCGTGTGGCAAAGCAGGGTGCCAACAAAGGTAATGAATTTTACGGTTGCAGCAGTTACCCTAAATGTCGGCACACCGAAATTTTAGGGTCAGGTGACAACCCACTACTTTTGAAGTAAAAATTTTTACCGCATGAACATCACTGAGTTTGATACCTGATCCTCAGCAAATATGCTAGACTAACCCTATGGCAACACAACATGAAAATCAGCTCGAACTTCTGACACGCGAACCTAAAAAGTTTGCTGTTTTTATGCTCAACGACGACTACACGACATGGGAGTTTTGCATCCGCATCATCACCACCGTGTTTCACAAGAGCGTTCAGGAAGCAGATGCCATTACCCGCGACATCCATACCAAGGGCAAAGGGCTGTGCGGTATTTACCCCTATGAGATTGCGGAGACCAAGGCCGCGCATGTGCAGCAGCAGGCCCGTAAAGAGGGGTTTCCCATGCGCTGTTCCATCGAAGAGCAGTAGGCACACAGGAGAGAGGATGGAGAGAGAAAAAAAACGCTGCGGCTGGGTCAAACTGAGCGAGCCGCTGTATGTGGCTTATCATGACGAGGAGTGGGGGAGGCCGCTGCATGACGAGAGGGCGCTCTTTGAACTCTTTTCCCTTGAAACCCAGTCCGCCGGGCTGAGCTGGCTGACGGTGCTGAAAAAGCGCGAAGGCTACAAAGCGGTCTTTGACAACTTCGACCTTAAGACCGTCGCTGCGTACGGTGAGAAGGAGATCGACCGCATCATCGAAAGCGGGCTGGTCATACGCAGCCGTCCGAAGATCAGGGCGATCATAGACAATGCCAAAGGGTTCTTGGAGATCGTCAAGGAGTATGGCTCTATTGACAACTATTTTTGGGGCAAAGTCGGCGGCAAGCCCATCGTCAATGATGTGGCTGACTATAAGAGGACAATGACCACCTCGGAACTCTCCGATGAGGTCACCAAAGAACTTAAAAAGCGGGGCTTTAAATTCATAGGCTCCACGACCATCTACGCCTTTATGCAGGCTTGCGGCATGGTGGACGACCATGAAAACGACTGTTTCTGTAAAACGGGTTTGTAAAGGTCTATTGCAAGTACAGCTAAACCGGTCAGTTCTCTTGTACGCGCTCTATTTCAGGGTGTTGCGAGAGGCCATTGTCGGTGACGGGGTCGATTATTTCCACATGGTACGATTCGCCCATAAGAAGTTTTTTGAGTGCCAACTGTCTTGCGTTGGTGAATATGAGGTTGTCATCTTTTTCGATCTCATTGATGCTCTGGTCATAGCTCTCAGGAATAAAGATGTCACCTAAACAACACTCTTGGACTTTTACTTTGGGGCAAGAACGAATGCGCCCCTCCAGGTTGCCTTCATAGTAGTGGATCATGTACCCACTGTGATAGGCTAATCGTGTTGTCCATACGGCGGGTTTGTCGTGGTGGTCTCTGTCCAGATCTGTTACGGTGTTGTAAACATCGTCTTCGATGACAATAGTCGTATCTTCGATAAGAAAGCCTTTGCCGCCTTTGATCGCTTTTGTGGTTATACAGGCATCAGCATCATCTAACAAAGGCTTGTCGTCATAACCGAGAACAAGTGAGACGGAGTTGCCCAAGATCGACCGGTAATCTTTTATTCTCGTCATATTGGTGATTCTTACAAGCATAGACAATCTTTGTATGTAGATAACAACTATTATAGTAGGAATGAATAAAATTAATACAACTTCATAGTATTATTTGTTTTTATAGTTGTGTTTTGAGAAAAATGTGATAAAAAAACCACTAAAACGCTGCAATTGGAACATACGAAAGCAAAATTGTCGAGTTTTACCACGGTTGACGTGGCGTGAGAGAGTGTTTATAATGACCTCATTCGTGTCATCCGTAAATGTTCAATTGTATTTTTAGAGAAGTGAATGCATTAATTCTATACAACGGACCCTGTAAATACTGCCACTTTATAGCCTATAATCCGTTTATGGAACATCTATTACTTGCAATTTTTTTAACACTGACAATTGCCTCCGTACTGAGCATTGTTTTAAAACGTTTCGGCATCTCCCATATTATCGGTTATATCATGACCGGCACGATTATCAGCTATCTTTTTGGCTTTAACGGGCTCAACATCGACACGCTGGACCTCATAGGCGAGTTTGGAATCGTCTTTTTGATGTTCACGATAGGGCTGGAGCTGAGCCTGCATAAGATCAAGAAGATGAAAGAGATCCTGCTTGCCAACGGACTGCTGCAGGTCTTGCTGAGTGTGGCGGTCATCTTCGCCATGGCCTTCTTTGTCTTCGGTCTCGACTTCAATACCGCCATTATTGTCGCTTTGGCTTTTTCACTCTCTTCGACTGCGATCGTACTGACGTATCTTAAAGAGTCAAAAGACATTCTCACACCATACGGGCAGAAGTCCATGGGGATACTTATCTTTCAGGACCTTGCCGTCATCCCGATTTTGCTGCTTATTACTTTTTTGTCAAATGACACGCTGTCCATTATGGAAGTGTTGACCAAAACGGTGCTCTCCGCCATTGTCGTAGTTGTGGTCATGTTTACGGTCGGTGCAAAGACGGTGAACGGCTTGTTGAAGTTCTCTGCGAAAACAGAGCTTGAAGAGCTCTTCTTGGGCTCGCTATTTGCTATCGTCATCGGGGCCTCTTTGATGGCGCACGCGATGGGCTTTACCTACTCTTTGGGTGCCTTTATCGCCGGAATGATCATTGCCGACACCGACTACAACGTCAAGGTTGAATCAGACATCGCCAGTTACAAAGACCTGCTGTTGGGCATTTTCTTTTTCAGTGTCGGCACAAAGATCGATGTTGTCTACTTTATGGAAAACATCCACATCATCGTCGCCATTTTCATTCTGGTCATGCTCTTTAAATCGGTGGTCATCTACGGCATTATCAGACGAAACTCGGACAAAAATACTTCGGCCAAAACGGCGCTGGCTCTGGCACAGGTCGGGGAGTTCTCGTTTGCCGTCTTTGCGCTGGCCGGTTCGCAGCGACTCATCAGCGAAGAGATGGCCAGTTTTCTTATACTGGTGAGTGTCATCTCCATGATCCTGACCCCCTTTGTCGTCAGCCACATCTACAAGCTTTCCTCGTATTTCGAAAAAGAGTTTTACGAGGCGGATGTCATTACACCGATCGCCCAAAAAGACCACATCGTTGTTGCCGGATTCGCAACACTGGGTCGTAAAGTCGCTGCCGACCTCAGTGCGAAAGAGATTCCCTTTGTCATTATCTCTGACAACCTCAAGCATGTCCTTCTGGCCCGTAAAGTGGGCTACATGGCGTATTTCGGCCACTTAAACAAGCTGCCCGTTTTGGAGTCGTTGATGGTGGACAAAGCCAAAGCCGTCATCATTACCACGAGCAGTGAACATAACAAACGGCTTATCAGCGAGGCGGTGTTGAACTTTTCGAGTGATGCCAAGATCATTATGAAAATAGAAGGTGTTGAGGAGCGCAAACATCTGCATGACCTCGCAGACGTCGACTTTGTCGATGCCAGTCATGAGATTTCAATGCTGCTGGTTGAGCGGGCGGTGAACAGCAGGGCATAACAAGTGTGTCGCGAAAGCGAGAGATAAAGCATTCATTGGCTACACTTTTCGCATGCCACATCAAAAATATTTTTTACGATTGTCTTTACTGTTTGCTTTAGAGTTCTCACTCCTTGCCGTGTCACCCTACGACCGATCGGACTGGGCACTGGAAAACGTAGTTGTCTTGGTCGGGGCCCTTGTGCTTGCGTTGTCCTATAAAAAGTTTCCATTATCAAGAGTCTCCTATACCCTCATATTTATCTTTTTATGTCTGCATGAGATCGGCGCACACTACACGTACGCCGAGGTACCATACGATGCCTTTTTAATGAAGCACTTTGATTTTAGTCTCAATCAATATATGGGGTGGGAACGCAACCATTTCGACCGCCTGCTGCATTTTTTATATGGGCTGTTGTTGGCATACCCTATCAGAGAACTCTATTTGAGAGTGGCCAATGTCTTTGGTTTCTGGGGCTATTTTTTTCCGCTGGAGCTGACGATGGCATCGTCAATGATGTTCGAACTGTTTGAGTGGGGCGCTGCCGAATTTTTTGGAGGCCCCCTTGGAATGGCCTACCTGGGCACACAGGGCGACGTCTGGGACGCCCATAAAGACATGGCCTTAGCCAGTCTTGGGGCAGTGATCGCGATGGGGATCACGATGATGATCAATGCCAGTATTCAAAAAGGGTTTATGCGCGAGTGGCGGGCAAGCTTTCGCATAAAACATAAGAAGCCGCTTGGAGAAGATGAATTTAACCGCTTGATCAACCAGTCAAAAAAACGCACTGATAAGACAAAAATAACGGCAGAATTTAATTGATTTAGTTATTTAAGATTGAATAATGTAGAATAGTCAGCTTGTACCAATCGGAAAAGACTAAGAATAGAAAGATGATTGGTGCGATGACGCAACATAAGGAAATGAGTACATGGAAATGTCAGAAGTACAAAACAAACCCGTTACGGTAGGCGATTGGATTATTACGATTATCATTTCGGCTATTCCAATTGTAAATATCGTCATGCTGTTGGTCTGGGCATTCAGTTCAGGCACGAACCCGAGTAAAGCGAACTGGGCAAAGGCTTATTTGGTTTTTATAGCGTTTATTATTGCTCTCTATTTCGTGATGTTCTTTGTTATTGGAATGAATGCAGCGCAACCAAATTACTAGAATGCTTTCTTCTCATCGTCTTCGGTGAGAACAGCTCTACAAGACTCCACAGATTTTCTTACAATACTATTTTGCCTTCAATACTGTTTCACAACACAGCTGTATATTGCGACTTAACAGGTACTAAACGATATGCCGCGCATGCCGTATAGAGACGTTTTTAGTACTATAAAGGAGTGGTTAACAGGCCAGTGCAGAGTATCTGAGTTGTGTGTAGCGGTGGACGATGTTTTCCATTCTGACGCTCGAGAAGAGTGCGACGATGAAGGTAAGAACGAAAGCGTAGCTGTAGTGTGCGTCAAGTAGGTAGGAGATCGAAGCAAAAGTGATCAGCGGTACGGCTACAAAGAAGATTCCAATGAGCACTTTAATGTTGAATTTGACCTGTTTTTCAAAGTCTGAACGATTGAGGTTTCTACTGACAAAAGCATCCTCATCCAAACGTTCAAGCTCTTTTGGAAGGTCTAATGCCAACCCCTTTGTTCTATACCTGGTCTCAATATCGTCGACGATCTTTTTTAAATTGTTGCACAAAAAGTTGTCTGTAAAGTTCAAAAATGTATTAATCATGGAAGAATTATAACACAAGACAATTCATATTATAAATTATTTGGTGCAGATACTTATAGGAACTCTATGCGGTTTCTACCTTTTTCTTTTGCCAGGTAGAGTGCCTTGTCCGCACGTTGTATGATATTGTCGATGGTGTCATCGTCGTGATAGATCGTGACGCCGAGGCTGGCTGTCTGCGGACCGACACTCTTGAACACATGGCGCTCTATCTTTTGGCGGAGTTCTTCGGCCAGCTTCAACACTTCGTTGCGATCTGTATTTAAATAGACAATAATGAACTCTTCTCCTCCCCAACGGACGGCTTTATCTGTTGCACGGAGGTGTCCTGTGATGAGTTTGGCTATTTCACCCAAGGCCTCATCACCGACCTGGTGTCCGTAGGTGTCGTTGATGTTCTTAAAATAGTCAAAGTCTATAAGAACGATGCCGAAACTGCTTTTGTAACGGTGGCTGCGGTAGAGCTCGTCCTGGAGCAGTTCGTTGAGTTTTGAACGGTTGTAAAGGCCAGTCAGGTTATCCGTAACCGCCAGTTGTTCAAGCTGCTTTTGATGTATAAAGACGGTTTTGTAGGTCTTTTCCAGAAGATAAGCGGCTAAAAAACCGAACGAGAGTGCCGAACTCATCCAGAAACAGTGCATCAGAAAGTATTCAGTGCTTAATTGAAAATAGAGATAGGTCGCGACAAAGACAATGAAAAAGGTCATGAGCGCACTGAGCGTCGCATGCCATAAACGGAGTCCCGAGACAGTGAAGATCCAAAAGATTATGAGGTAGATCTCGGTTAGACGCATAGAGGGGTCTTCAAGAGGGTAGACGATAAAGAGGTTTCCGACTGCTGCACCGATGGGGGCCAGGGCCAACAAGACAATGGCCGGGTTCCATAATCTCGGAAAAAAGGTCATCAGACTGATCAGAAACAGCAGTGGCGGCAAGATATAGAGATGAACAGAGATCATTAGCGGCAAGATCGTTTTGGGCGCTATGTAGTAGTCGAGCTGGGCAGAAAGAATATACAACAGGCCAGTCAGTACGGTAACGGCACGAATCTGCGTTCGTTTTGATGCCGCCATCCATTCATTAAACTTCTGCTGTGTCTCTTTATCGTAATGATCAATAGTGTTCGTCGGTAGCGGCATGGATTCTTGCTGGTCGGACATTGCGTCACTTTCTCCGTTCATAGCTGTCTAAGTCAGGATTGACATTAAAATCATTCTATCCAAAAAGATGTAAATACGCTAAACCAACACTCTTTTGGAACCAGACAAAGCCTAGATCGATTCATATGGTGTACCTTAATCGGTAATGAAGTTCAAAACGCTGCTGATTTATGCAGTTTACGATTAGTGAATAATTTAGTATAATTGCGCAAATTATTAAAGGGGCAGCTCAAATGCCCCCTTTGAAGATATAAAAGGTTATCAACATGTCAACATATGTATTCGGGCACACCAATCCAGATTCCGACTCTATTGTAGGGGCTATCTCACTCTCATATTTGAAAAATCAGCTTGGTGAAGATTGTATTCCTACACGTCAAGGCAAGATCTCTGCCGAGACGGAGTTTATTTTAAACAAATTTGGCGGGACAGTGCCTGAACTCAAGACCTCGTATGCGGGTGAGAATGTTTATATTATTGACTTTTCAGACTATGGTCAGGCACCCGAAGATATTAAAGAAGCGACGATTCTGGGTATTGTTGACCACCACAAACTGGGTGACATCATTACCTCTACGCCGTTGGAGTGCTGGATCAGACCGATAGGCTGTTCGAACACAGTCGTCTACGAAATGTATAAGTCATACGGTGTTGAGATCCCTAAAAATATCGCCGGTATGATGATGATGGCGATCTTGAGCGATACGGTTATCTTTAAGTCACCGACCTGTACGAAAGTCGACACGAAAGCGGTTAAAGAGCTTGCTAAAATTGCCGGTATCGAAGACTATAAAGCACTTGCGATGGAGATGTTTATCGTGAAGTCTGGTGTTGAAGGTGCAACCGCAAGAGACCTGAACACCAGAGACTATAAGCCGTTTGACATGAACGGTCATAAAGTGGGCGTGAATCAACTCGAGATGGTCGATATCAGTGCGCTTGACAACAAAAAAGAGATGATCTTCGAAGATATGCAGAAGATGAAAGAGGAAGATGGCCTCCATACGATGATCGTTCTGTTGACAGACATTATGAAAGAGGGCTCACAGATTCTGGTTCTCAGTGATGAGCCAAGCAAGATCGAGCAGGGGCTCAACATGAAACTGGTTAACAACGAAGCGTGGCTGGACGGTGTCCTAAGCCGTAAAAAACAGATCATTCCTTTTATTCAACCGCAATTCTAATTACTTTTTATCCCGGGCAGCCGGGGTGACTTCTCCACAACAATTTTCACCATAATTCCAAAGGCACAGCAATGGCAGACAAGACATTTATAAAAGGCAAAGACCGCGACCTCGAGTCAACCATACAGACCATGCATGACAAGCTTAATGCCTGGGGTATAGAGGTCGAAGAAGCATCGTGGTTGAACCCGGTGCCCTATGTACACTCCCTGCACATCCGTGACACAAGCTGCGGCCTTATGTTCACAAACGGCAAGGGGGCAACGCCAAAGTCCACTCTTGCAAGTGCTTTGGGCGAGTACTTTGAGCGCTTGAGCTGTAACTACTTTTTTGCAGACTACTACCTCGGCGAAGAGATCAGCAGCGGCGATTTTGTCCACTACCCGAATGAGAAGTGGTTTGTAGACGAAGACGGCGAGATGCCCGAAGGTCTTTTGGACGAGGAGCTGTGGGACTTTTATGACCCCGAAGGCGATCTGGAGCCTGAAAATATCTTCGATTTCAACTCAGGGACCGGTGAACGCGGCATCTGCGCGCTTCCGTTTGTGCGTCAACGCGACAAGGAGACGATCTATTTTCCGGTCAACATCATCGGCAACCTCTATGTCAGTAACGGCATGGCGGCGGGCAACACTGAGAACGAGGCCAGAGTGCAGGCACTCTCCGAGATCTGTGAGCGTTATGTCAAAAACAAGATCATTGCCGAAGGGATCAGTCTGCCTGAGATCCCTCAGGAGGTCATTGCCCGTTACCCGCACATCGAAGCGTCCATAGAGAAGCTCAAAGAGCATGGGTTCAACCTGCGTGTTGCGGACGCATCGCTAGGCGGTGTCTACCCGGTTATCAGCGTGACGCTGATGAACCCACAGGACGGTTCTGTTCTGGCGTCGTTCGGTGCCCACCCCTGTTTTGAAGTCGCCTTGGAGCGTACCGTAACGGAACTGTTGCAGGGACGCGGCATTGACCAGGTCGATGACTTTCAGGTCCCTTCGTTCAACCGTGCCGAGGTGGCGGACAACAACAACCTGGTCGAACATTTCATCAACTCGACAGGACTCATCTCCTACCACTTTTTCAGAGAAGAGAGTGACTATCCCTTCGTCGACTGGAACCATGACGCGGACACCGAGAGCGAATTTGCCTACCTCTGTTCGGTCATTCAGGAGCAGGGGCACGACATCTATATAGTTGACTATAAGCATCTTGATGTCTATGCCTGCCGGATTATCGTACCGGGCATGTCCGAGATCTACCCAGTGGAAGATCTGCTGTGGAGCAACAACAACGAGGGTGCGCACTACCGTGAATATCTGCTCTCTCTGGACAAACTCGGCGAAGAGGGATGGGAAAGCGTCCTTGAAAACCTCGAAGACGAGGAGCTGCAGGATGTCATGAAAGTCGCTGAGTTCATCGGTGTTGCACCGGACCCGGGCACACGATGGGCCTCGCTTCAGGTCGGTACCTTAAAAGGGATGCTGGCACTGGCGCTTAAAGAGTACGACAAGGCGCTGGAGTGGAACAGCTGGACCCTCCACATTGCTGAGCTGAGCCAGGCGGAGAAACGCCATCATCAATGTCTTAATGCACTGCTTGAGATCGTGATCGATGATGAGAAGGTATTTGCCGACTTCCGCGCCAGTTTTGAGCTGCTTTACGGTGCGCAGACACTTCAGGAGTGTATCGACCTTATTCAGGGTGATTCGCAGTTCCATGGTTTGCATTTCCCGGGG
The DNA here is from genome assembly GCA_041553195.1 of Sulfurimonadaceae bacterium. GTDB lineage: Bacteria > Campylobacterota > Campylobacteria > Campylobacterales > Sulfurimonadaceae > Sulfonitrofixus. The sequence goes on along the minus strand of JBFEJN010000025.1, from coordinate 22,963 downwards.
CTGAGCCTCGAAGGGTTCGACACGCATCAGGCGCTGCTTGCGAGTTACAAAAAACTGCACAGGGCGAAAGAAGAGAACCAGTAAGGACAGTGTTCCTTTACCAGTCTAAAAAATAGAGAACCCTGTTTTTGTGGTAAAGAGCTCCAAGGCCTTTGTCCCCACCAGAGAGTTCCCCTGTTCGTTAAGTGCAGGGGAGAAGACAGCGATGCTCATCTTGCCCGGAACGATAGCGATAATGCCGCCGCCGACACCGCTTTTACCCGGTAATCCCACACTAAAAGCAAAGTCTCCCGAGGCATCGTAATGGCCGCAGGTCAGCATGACAGCGTTAACGCGTTTGGTCTGAGGCGGTGTAATAAAGGTCTTGCCGGTAATAGGGTCGGTGCCGTGGTTGGCAAGGTAGAGCATGGACCGTGAGAGCTCTCTGGTGTTCATACTGACGGAACATTGGGCAAAATAGCTCTCGACGACACGTTGGACATCATTTTCGAAGTTGCCGAAACTTTTCATGAGGTTGGCCAGCGCCATGTTTCTGAAACCGTGTTCCATCTCTGAGGCGGCGACCTCTTCATCGACATCGATCTCCTCATCATCCGCACTCTCTCTGATGAACTCCAGGATCTTCTCCAGTGCCTCTTCTTTGTAGTGCGACACCAAGGTATCGCTGACGACGATCGCTCCGGCATTGATAAAAGGATTGCGTGGAATGCCGGCCTCATATTCCAGCTGCACCAGTGAGTTGAACGGGTCACCGGAAGGCTCTCTCCAGACGCGTTTGTAGAGCTCACCGCCATAGATGTTCAATGCCATTGTAAAACTATAGACTTTGGAAATACTCTGAATAGAGAACTTCTTTTCCGAGGCACCGACGCTATAATATCTGCCGTCATTACAGGTAATGCTCATCGCAAACTGTTTAGGATCTATCTTGGCCAGAGCCGGAATGTAGTCGGCCACCTTTCCTTGACCTAACAGCGGACCTATCTCTTCTTGTATCTCCTGTAAGATCGCCTGGAAGTCCATAACTTCTCCTTTTTTTCTATTTTAGGCTATTGACGCTTAACACATTATGGCGCATGGTTGATAAGTGTATAATGTTGCAGTTATATAAATAATTAAATAGATCTGCCAACAGAAGGAACTCTTAGAGATGAGCGATGAACACAAAAACAACCCGCTTCACGGGCTTACATTAAAATTTATACTGGAAAGTCTGGTGGAACACTACGGCTGGAAAGAACTTTCAAACTATGTTGAGATCCGCTGCTTTTACAATGACCCCTCCATCAACTCCAGTCTCAAGTTTTTGCGCAAGACGCCATGGGCCAGAAAGAAGGTGGAAGATCTGTATATTGATATGGTCAAAAGTGCTGCTAAAGACCGGTAGAAGAGCAAGAGGGGCGGTTTCCCTCTTTTTTTAATCGATTATTTTCCGAACAGTTTGCCAATGACACCGAATAGGTTTTTAAACTTCTTTTGATGAAGATCCTCAACGAAATCGGCATAATCTCGAAAACCGTCGTTATGCAGTTTCAGTTCAAGAAACATCTCTGCATCTTTTTCACCTTTTGTCTTCTCCAGATCGATCAGCTTTTCATAAAGCGATTCGACTTCAGAGAGTACTTTTTTAGGTACCGGGAAACGGTTGGAACGAAAGCCGCGGATCTTTTTTTGTTTGTCAAAAAGAGGTTTGTACTCTGAATAGACCCAGTAGTACTTGCCGTCTTTTCGACGGTTCTTTACGATCGCTTTATAATCTTTTCCCTGGTTTTGTGCATCCCACAAAAGTTTGAATACGGTTTTAGGCATATGCGGATGGCGGACGATATTATGTGAAGCGCCTACGAGCTCCTCTTCTTTATAACCAGACAGCTCGACAAAATAGTCATTTATATAGACGATTTTTCCTTTTGTGTCTGTTTCTGAGAGGATCTCTCTCTTTGAATCTACTTTTACTTCAATATCTAGTGGGCCTAATGCCATTATTGTCCTTCGGTCTAAAATTTTTGGAGTGCAATTCTACTCAGCAATACTTAAATATAACCCCGTGTTTATGGGAGTTCCAGGCGATATTGATGTATATTTACACAATAAAAATCGGTATTTAATGGATGGCATTTTTTCAATCGGCTTTTACAGCGTTAGATGTTAAAATGGTCAACAATTTATTTTAGGAAACCATTTTGATACATCGAATCAAGAAATACGCCACCACTAACAGCCTGGTCATTCTGGGCATAGGTCTCGGTGTTGTTTTTGGGATCTACTTTCCGGAACTCGCCCTTCAGCAGAAAATCATCGGTTCGGCTTTTATTGCTTTTTTAAAGATGCTGGTAGTACCGCTTGTCTTTGCAAGTATCTATACGGCCATTTTAGGTCTGGGCTCCCTGCATCATCTTAAGACCATCGGCGGCCGTACGGTCGGCTTCTATATTTTGACAACGGCACTGGCCGTTTTTACGGCAATTATCGCGATGAACATCTTTCCTATCGGTGAACCGGTCAGCAGCGCCGGACTCTCTTTTGAAAAGGCATCGACCATTGCGCCGTTCTCATTTCAGACGATGATGCTCAGTTTTATTCCGACCAATGTCTTTAGCGCACTCAGTCACGGTTCGATGATGCAAATTATTGTCTTCGCTATTTTGTTCGGGGTGGCTTCGCTTTACCTCAAAGAAGATGAACAGGCCTCCATGAACCAGTTCTTTACCGCGGTCAGCAATGTCATGTTGAAGATGGCGGAGTGGGTTATCTTGATGACACCTATCGGTGTTTTCAGCCTTATATCGTATGTCATAGCAGAGCAGGGTGTCGATGTCATCCTGGATCTCTGGTCCTATATTTTACTGGTCGTCGGGGTGATTCTCTTTCATGGCATCATCACCTTGCCGGCCGTGTTGGGCTTTTTCGGCCGTATCAACCCCTACCAGTTCCTTTCGGATGTGCGTGAAGCACCGATCATGGCCTTTTCAACCGCCTCATCTGCTGCGACACTGCCGGTCTCTATGCGTGTTGTCGAAGAGATGGGCGAGGTCGATCCCAAGACAGCCTCTTTTGTACTGCCGCTTGGTGCCACTGTCTCTATGGACGGTACGGCGGCCTACTTGAGCATCGCCGTACTCTATATTGCCAACCTGGCGGGTGTGAACCTCGGTTTTGGTGACCAGCTGCTGTTGGGCGTGACAGTGGTTGCTTTGAGTGTCGGTGTCGCGGCGCTGCCGAGCGCTTCGTTGGTGATGATGGTCGTAATCTTGAACCAGCTGGGCTTGCCGGTCGAATACATCGCACTCATCGTTGCGGTGGACCGTATTTTGGACATGTGCCGCACTTCGTTGAACGTCACCTCTGACCTGGTGGTCACAAAGATCGTCGATCAATACGAAAAAAAGCGTTTCGAAGCGTAATGCAGGCTATCGAACTTCTCTACCAAAACGACGACTTTGTTCTTGTCGACAAACCGGCGGGTCTCAATTTTCACAGCGAAGAAGAGGCCGGACTTGTTGTATTGACCAAGGCCCTTGTGCAGTGCGACGAGCTTTACCCTGTTCACCGTCTGGACAAGATGACCTCGGGACTGGTGCTCTTTGCCAAGACGAAAGAGGCGGCGCAGCTCTTCGGCACCATGTTCGAAGGGCGACAGATCGAAAAGTACTATCTGGCCATTTCCCTTCGTAAACCCAAGAAGAAGCAGGGGTGGGTCAAAGGGGACATGCAGAGTGCCCGCCGAGGCGACTGGATGCTGTTGACGACCCACACCAACCCTGCCGTGACCCAGTTCCATTCAACAGCACTGCGAGAAGGCGAACGGGGCTTTCTGGTCAAACCCCACACCGGTAAGACCCATCAGATCAGAGTCGCGCTTAAAAGCCTCGGTGCCCCTATAGCCGGTGACCTTCGGTATGCCCGAAGTGAAGAGGCCAAAAAAGAGGAACGCGGCTACCTTCATGCCTACGCGTTACGTTTTGAGTATAAAGGTGAGGCATATGCCTTTGTGCAGCCGCCGAAAGAGGGGGAACGGTTTTTAAGCGAACCATTCCATGATACACTTTCACAAGCGTGGTCAAAACCATGGGAACTTTTTTAGGAGTACAAGATGAACGCCATTGACAAAGTCCTGCATGAAGGCGAGAGTGTCCTGGTCGCTGCAGAGATATCCAAGACCTTTTACAACGGTATCGTCTCGCTGTATGCACTTGGGGCGCTCCTGCTTTTCCTGGGCTACGAGTATGAGATCGGTGTCATAGGACTGGTCCTCGTTCTGAGGACGTTTTATATGCATTTAAACGAGATCCAGGAGAAAAAGCATTACCACTGTCTCTTGACGGAAGAGCGCCTCATCATATTGAAAGGGCGTAAAAAACGCGAGATCTTTCCGATCCATCTTGAAGAGATCAGGACCATCTATATTAAACCGATCAATGAGCGGTTTAAACATATTCTCGATGTCGGTACGCTCGAAGTCATTACGACATCCGGCGGGCGTTATGTCATCAGCAATGTCAAAAAACCGTACGCCTACCACCGCGCTATTATCGGCGACATCGTCAGTGCGACGAGCTATGCCAACCGCGAAGCCAAACGAGGCGTGGTCACACGCGTTTAGCGTGCAAACGCTGCGAACGGTTTATGAGGTAGACACCAAAAAGCGTGACAGCCCCTCCTAGTACAACCTGCCACTCCACATGTTCTCCCAACAGCACAAAACTTGTCAGTAGCGCAAAGACCGGTACCAGAAACATGTACGAACTTGCCTGTGAAGAGCCCAGCTTTCCAGAAGCAACAAAATAGATCGTTGTTGCAATGGTCTGCCCGAAGACGGCGAGGTAGAGCAGGGCCGACCAAAAGCCAAGACCTTCGTCCATGACCGCCATGACCTTGTAGGGCAGCGCAATAAAAAAGAAGATGACCGTCGCAACAACCGCAATATAAAAACTGTAGTGTACCGGGTGAATTACGGTTTGTGACTGCTGGGAGATCAGCGTCAGCACTGCCCAGACGAGAGCACAGAGAAAAAAGTAAAATTCGGCCCCGTTAAGGTCGCCGACAAGTTCCGTGACCTTCAGCATGACAAGGCCGCCGACAAAGCCGATGATCAGTCCGACGATCTGCATCTTGGGCGGGTGTTTTTTAAAGACAAGCGAGACGAGCAAAAAAGTGAGCACCGGTGAGAGCGTGGTAATAATAACGCCGCCGCTTCCGGCAAATCCTTTTTGCACACCGATGAAGGCAAAGATCATAAAGAGGACATTTAAAACGGCACTCGGAATGATGTACTTGAGGGCTTCTTTGTTGAAGACGAGCGGTTTTTCAATAAAAATGAGGACAGGGATAAAGGCGAAGATCATTAGAAAGAAGCGCCAAAATGAGACAACTTCTACCGGTAGATTATAGGTCAGAACTTTAAGAGCAGGCCAGCCTGCGCCCCAAAAGAACATCGCGAGAATAAGGAGAGAGCTAAAATATTTTGGTTGCATCGATGTTCTTTGGGCTAGTCTGAAATAACGGCGTGATTATAGCAATTTGTTTAGAAAAAAAAGTCCCCTTTTGACTTAGTTCTCTGTGTTGTTGATGTACTCTTCCGAGATCTCAAACTCTTCGCAGGGAAGGATAATTCCATAGAGCTGTAATTCACGGCCGCTGATGTGTGCGATAGAGTGACCGATATTGTCGACAAAGACAAACGATTCGTGCTCATGGTTGCATTTTTTGATATATTTCGAAAAAACGACATAGACTGCTGCGTCGAGTTGTGGAAATCGTTCCAGGACCTTAAGGAACTTTTCCGCCGATTTGTTAATACGCCGGATCTCTAAATAATCTGTTTGAATGGATTGCACCAAAACCGGAAGGAGTTCAGGAACGAGTTCTTCAAGGTTCTCGTATTTAATAATAGTGTGCATGGATCACTCCTTGTCTCATAACTTTTACCCATGATAAAATATATAACGATAAATGCAGTTAAGAATTTTAAGTTACCTCTATTTTTTATGTTACTAAGTATAAAAGTCTATAATAGTATTTATGTATCCCTCTATAGCGAGTGTCAATGAAATATTTTTTTCTCCTTTTTCTTTTTCTGACAGATCTTTACGCCTCAACAATACAAACAGGTGCAGAGAATCTTGAGGGGTATCTTCCTCTGCTTGCAGACAAGCGTGTAGCTGTCGTGGTGAACCCGTCGTCAGTGGTGGGGGACACGCATCTTGTCGATCTTCTTTTGGACGAGGGCGTTAGGATCACGACGATCTTTGCACCCGAACACGGTTTTAGAGGAAAAGCAGATGCTGGAGAACATGTAAAAGACGGCATCGACACGAGAAGCGGTCTTCCCATTGTCTCCTTATACGGCAGCCACAAAAAACCGACTTCTGAGGACCTGAAAGGTGTGGATGTCATCCTCTTTGACATTCAGGATGTCGGGGTGCGTTTTTATACCTACCTCTCAACCTTGCATTACGTCATGGAAGCCGCCGCTGAGAAGAAGATAGCTCTCATTGTTTTAGACCGTCCGAACCCCAATGCAGACCGGATTGACGGCCCTCTGCTCAAAATAGAGTTCCGTTCATTTGTCGGCCTTCACCCTGTACCGGTGATGTATGGCATGACCATCGGTGAGTATGCGCAGATGATCAATGGCGAGAGGTGGCTGGATAAGGGCATAACAACGGACCTTACGGTGATAGCGATGCAAAACTACAGTCACAGCGACTTCTACCATCTCACTGTTAAACCCTCGCCAAACCTGCCTAATGACCTTTCCATCGCACTTTATCCCTCTTTGGCATTTTTTGAAGGCACCGCTGTCTCGGCCGGACGCGGTACAACAAAACAGTTTCAACTCTATGGCGCACCTCTGTACAATAAGAAAGGGTTCTCTTTTGTCCCTGAACCCAGAGAAGGTGCAAAGTACCCTAAACATGAGGGGAAAATCTGTTACGGTGTCGATCTTAGTAGCACGTCGTTAAAGGCGGTGCGTAATGCAAAAAAGTTAGAGCTGGACTATCTTCTTGATGCGTACAAGAACTACAGTGACAAAGCGTCTTTTTTCTTAAAGAACGGCTTTTTTGACCGTCTCGCCGGTAGTGATGCGCTTCGGAAGCAGGTCATCGCGGGGAGCAGTGCGAATGAGATCAGAGCAAGCTGGAAAGCAGACTTGAATAGGTTTAAACAAGTGCGGCAGAAGTATCTTCTTTATCCTTGAAGATGGATTCTGAGAATGTATGCGCTCTTACAGTGACCACGAAATACCGACAAGATAGTGATGCGTTTGAAGTTCGGTACTTAGGAAATCCCCGCCAAAAAACATGGTGTCTGTATCTTGCTCAAAGTTAATAAAGGTATAGCGATATTCTGTAAAGAGAGCATATCTGCTGCTTAACGACACTCTTAGTCCGGCTTGAAAATCCATACCCAAGCCACTGTCCGAACCACTGGTCGACTCACCGAGTTCTGATTCCCCGCTGACATCTATTTTGGTCGTATGAAAAAGTATCCCAATGCCCATATAGGGCTGCCATGTTTTATGCGGATAACGAAACAAGACATTTAAAGTGATGGCTGCTGTAAGCGCGTCCGTGTTATCACCATTGGCTTTAAAACCCAATAGATCTGCACTGAAACCTACAAATCTATAGTCTTGCATGTCATTGTCCTGATTTTTTTGGCGAAGCGATCTTATGTCGTCTTCATCAAGCCAATGGACAAAACGGACACCCAGTACACCGGAACTGCCGTTTATCGAATCGGTAAAAGTGTCGGGTGTGCCTATGAAGTAGTAACGTGTTATGGTGACATTTGCCTTGTCAGTATTGGCAATGCCGCCATAAAGATCAACGGTGGATTCTGCATAAACGTCAAAAGAGGTCAGCAGCAATAGACAAGATAGAGTCGATAACAGTCGTTTCATTGATATTCTCTCATGACAAGATTCTTATATTATAACGTCTGTCAAGAAGTATGGCAAGTCTGATTTGCACCGGGCATCTCTCTAAGTATCTTGCGATAAAATAAGCGACCTTATTATTTTACATACAGAGCAGGGAGTTAGATGGAGTCGAGTTTTGCCACCATAGATTGGATCGTTTTCGGCTCCTATTTTATTGTACTCATCGTCAGCTCTTTCTTACTCAGTCAGACCAGGATCGAAAACTCCCGCGACTACTTTGTAGGCGGTAACAGTGTCCCGATGTGGGCCGTCGCGATCTCAGTTTTGGCGACGACACAGTCCGCAGCCACTTTTCTGGGCGGACCGGAGTTCTCGTACAAGCATGACCTTACTTTTTTGGGCTTTTATGTTTCTGCGCTTCTGGGTGTTCTTTTTGTCGCCAAGGTTCTGATACCGCGTTTTTATGCCATTAAGGCGGTAACGGTTTATGAACTTTTAGAACAACGCTATGGGGCGTCGGCCAAGAAAAATGCCGGTGTTATGTTTCTGGTCGGCAGGCTTTTTGCCAGTGGTGCACGCCTCTATATCGGTGCACTGGCAATCTCAATGATCTTGTTTATGGACATCGAAGCCGCCCATGTCGCACTTTCAATTCTCATTCTCGTACTCGGTGCCTTGGCCTACACCTATTTCGGCGGGGTGAAGTCGGTTATTTACAGCGACATTATTCAGGCCGGAACCTACATAACAGCGGCACTGGTCGTACTCTTTTATCTTTACAGCTCTTTGCAGGGTGACTTTGGTACGATTGTCTCAACGCTTGCAGCTGATGAGAAGTTCAGACTCCTCGATTTCCGCTGGGACTTCTCTTCGGCAGCCAATTTCAACGTCTGGGGTCTGATGAGCGGCTGGCTGCTGCTCAACATCGCAGCCTACGGACTCGACCAGGACATGACACAGCGTGTGCTCTCGTGTAAAGACAAAAGAGAGGGCGAACGGGCCATTGTCATCTCGGTGTTGATGACGGTTCCGGTGGTCGTGGTCTTTCTCTTTATCGGCCTGCTGCTCTATCTTTTTTATAACCATCCCGAGCTCTCAACAATAAGCGGCGGGGCAGAGCAGCAGTTTGCCGGCGAAAAGATCACTATTTTGATGTATTACATTCTGCATGAGATGCCCGAAGGACTTCGCGGTCTGGTTACGGTCGGGGCGATTGCTGCGGCACTGTCAAGTACAAATTCCGTACTGGGTGCAATGTCTTCCGTCGCTATCGAGGACCTTTATAAACCGTGGAAACAAAGACGCAGCGATATTGGCGAATACCATTTTGTCAAAGCCGCGCGCATAGGGGTGCTTGCCTTTGCCGTTATGTTGGCGGCAATGGCGATGCTCAGCTACTACTGGCAGCGTTACAGTGAGGTGTCATTGTTGAGCTTTGCATTGGGCGTTATGGCCTTTGCCTACTCGGGCCTGCTCGGTGTCTATTTTGCGGCTATCTTTACCAAACGCGGCAGTGAGAAGAGCGTTCTCTTTGCGCTGATCGGCGGTTTTCTGACGGTGCTCATGTTACAGCCCTACATCATGGGACTTGTCATCGATTATAAACTCGGTTTTGCATGGCAGATCGTTATAGGAACACTTGTCGCATTTGGTATGATGTTATCAGCTTCGCCGAGTGCGGAAAAAACAGAAGAGGAAGCGAGACCGTGACAATGAAAAAGCCTGTTGCAAGATTGACGGAACGATACATCGGCATAATGTCGGGTACCAGTATGGACGGTGTGGATGTGGCATTGTGTACGATCAACGCTGGTCGCTGCAAGTTGGTCAGTGCCCTGGAATACCCCTTTGATGCGCAGTTAAAAGAGACCATCTTGTCGATGATCAATACGGAGACGACACTGCAACAGGTCGGGCAACTGCATCACCGGCTCGGTAAGCTTTTTGGTGAGGCGGTGAACGCCTTGTTGGCACGCGAAAAGATCGACCCGAAACTTGTCAAGGCTATCGGCTGCCATGGTCAGACGCTTTGGCATGAGCCGGGCGGTAAATACCCTTTCAGCATGCAGTTGGGCGATGCCAATGTTATTGCGGCGATGACAGGGATTGATGTTGTCAGTGACTTTCGCAACAAAGATATCGCGCTTGGCGGTGAAGGTGCCCCATTTGCACCGGTCTTTCACCGGTTTCTCTTTCAAGCCAACGATAAAAAGAGGGGCGTCCTTAACATCGGCGGTATGGCCAACCTGACGGTCCTTGACGACAGACTCATCGGTTTTGACACCGGCCCCGGAAATGTCTTGATGGATCTGTGGGTTCATAAACACCAGGAACTCCGCTTCGACCGCGATGGGTCATGGGCCAAAGCCGGAAAGGCAGACCAATCTCTTTTGCAGGAGTTTCTACGTGAGCCGTACTTTGCGAAAGAGGCTCCAAAAAGTACCGGTAGAGAGCTCTTTAACCTGCATTGGCTGGGAAAGGTCCTGCGCAGTCATAGAGCTGTCTCGACAGAAAACGTTCAGGCAACACTCCTGGAATTAACGGTACAGTCTATTGCGATCGAAGTGCAAAAGTATGCGTTGGAAGAGCTCATGGTGTGTGGCGGCGGTGTCAACAATGTCTATCTTATGCAGCGCCTGGCACAGGTGCTTGAAGGGGTCAAGGTCTCTGCTACGGATGAATACGGTGTTGAGAGCCAACATATGGAGGCGATGGTCTTTGCCTGGCTGGCATATAAGCGTGTCTACAGGGAACCGGTCGAACTTAAAGATGTCACAGGTGCAAGATCAAACGGTATTTTAGGGGGTGTTTATGCAAAAGATTAAAGCGTGGCTGGAGAGAACAAACTATAAATCGTTTGACATTGAAGTGGCCTCGGCCGATGCCAGTTTTCGTCAATACTACCGTTTGAGCGAAGCTTCCGCGAGCTACATCTTGATGGATGCATCCAGAGAGAAAGCATCATTGGCGCCTTTTGTCGATATCACGAAACGGCTTTTGGCGGTTAATGTCTGCGCACCGAAGATTTTGGCAGAAAACCTTGAAGAAGGGTATCTTGTCCTCGATGACTTTGGTAACACCAATTATCTCGATGTCCTCAACGACCAAAACTTCAAGATCCTCTACACCAAAGCGATGGAGGAGATTCTCAAGATGCAGGCAGGCGACACGACGGGGCTGCCGCTGTATGACAAAGCATTTTTACATGTCGAGATGGACCTTATGAAAACATGGTTTTTGGAGCAGTATGTCAAACTGCCCTTAAGCCGCGAAGATGAGCAGGTCATTGAAAAGAGTCTCGATGCCATCAGCGAGGTGGTGCTCTCCCAGCCGCAGGGTGTCTTCGTCCACCGTGACTTTCATTCGCGTAATATCATGCTGACACCGGCTGACGAGATCGGTGTTATTGATTATCAGGACGCCATGAACGGCGCTATTACCTATGACCTGGTCTCACTGCTTAAAGATCTCTACATTGAGTACCCTAAAGAAGAGGTTCGTGTACTGGCCTTGCAGTTTAGAGAAATGCTTAACCTTGACGTCGACGATGCGACCTTTTTAAAATGGTTCGATTTTATGGGACTGCAGCGACATATCAAGGTCCTTGGTATCTTTGCCAGACTCTATCTGCGTGACGCCAAAGACGGCTATCTCAAAGACCTGCCATTGACGCTCAAGTATACTATCGAGACGGCAGAGCAGTATGCCGAAACCAAAGCGCTCGCTGAACTGCTGAAAAAGGTCACCTTGCCATGACGACATTCTCGCCGACAGCAAGGAGACAGATATGAAACGTGCCATGATCCTGGCGGCCGGTTTGGGTGAACGGATGCGCCCGCTGACGGACCATACACCTAAGCCACTTTTGGAGGTGGCGGGAAAGCCGCTTATTGTCTATCACATCGAAAAGCTCGCAAAAGCCGGGTTCGAAGAGGTCATTGTCAACATAGCACATTTGGGATATATGATCCCGCAAGCACTTGGGGACGGCTCGCGATGGGGCATTAAGATCACCTATTCCGATGAGCAGGAGGAGGGTGCACTCGAAAGTGCCGGCGGCATTGTCAAGGCTTTAGCGCTGCTAGGGGATGCCCCGTTTTTAGTGGTCAACGGCGATGTCTGGTGCGATTATGCATTTAATGCCGACTTTAACCTCAATGGGGACTTGGCACATCTTGTTTTGGTAGAGAACCCGGACCATAATAAAAAAGGTGACTTTGCCCTCGTGGAAAACCGTGTTGTAAACGAAGGTGAGAGAAGCTACACTTTTTCAGGTATCGGCTATTACAATCCTCTCCTTTTTAAATCACTTTCGTATGGAAAATCGGCATTGGCACCATTGCTTCGTGATGCGATTGCCAAGGGTAAGGTGAGCGGCGAGCTCCACAGTGGCGAGTGGAAAGATATCGGGACACCGGAACGCCTGGCCGAAGTCAACGATCTCTACAGCTCCGGCAAATAGAACACTTTTTACCCTGTTGAAGAGCAACTATAATGCAGGTTCTGTTGTATAAAAAAAAGTCTGTTTGAGACAGTGAGCAATCTGATTTCTCTGCTATAATTAGCAAATTTATATAAAAGGTGTTCCATGAAATTTTTTGTTTTTTCCAGCTTGTTGATCGCAGTCCTTGCTTTGACAGGATGTACGAAAGAAGCCCCGGTCGAAGAAACTGCACCGGTAGCAGCACCGGCTCCTGAGCCTGTGGTCGAAGAGGTTGTTGTTGTTGAAGAAACGATTGATCTTGACAGCGGCGTGTCGATGGCTGATCTTCAAGCTCAGATGCGCACGATTAATTTTGATTTTGACAAATATAACATCGATTTTGAGATGGAACCTCGTGTTATAGCCAATAGCGCTCTTGCAAATGGGGATGCTGCTGACTTTACAATAAGACTCGAAGGCAACTGTGATACATGGGGAAGTGACGAATACAACTTTGCACTTGGCCTGCGTCGTGCCAATGCGGTCAAAACAGCGATGATCGCTGAAGGCGTCGCCGCGGAACGCATTTCGATGACAAGCTATGGTGAAAGCAACCCGGTATGCACCGACGAGACAAAAGAGTGTTGGAAGAAGAACCGTCGAGTCGATCTTAAACTTCTTCCGTAAAGGTCGACCGCTTTACCAAGCTCCTTCCCATCGATTATGATGGGAAATACTACAAACTGTAAAGACAAACCGTTTTTACCTGCTTTCTCAAAAACACTATCATTAAAAGAGACGTATCAGAAGAGCCAGCCGCCGCGTTCAAGCAAATATCAATATGAATTTGATTATGCTGACACTATAAAGCCATAAAGGAGAGACGATGGTCAATGTGGAATTCGATGAAAAAAACGGTATTGTAACGCTGATCCCAAGCGGTGCCTTGCATGCAGACGACTTTGCAAATGTAGCTGAGATGGTCGATCCTTATATCACTGAGCACGGGGAGCTTGGCGGTCTCATTATCTACACCAGGACATTTCCTGGATGGGAGGATTTTTCGGCCCTCATCACCCATATAAGGTTTGTAAAGGATCACCACAAACACATTGCCAAAGTGGCACTGGTCTCGGACACGGTAATCGCCAATTTTGCCAAAAGCATTGTCAGCCATTTTGTCCATGCAGAGGTCGCCACCTTTGACTACAGAGAGTTTGAAGCTGCGAAAAAATGGATGATGGCCTAATACGAGACCTTGTAAAAGCAACACTGAGAAACAAAAAGGAGACCATTTGAAACTGCTTTGCACTATGCTTATCTGTCTGTTTATGTCGACGGTACTTTCTGCCGATGAGGCCATCGAAGACTCTATTGTCAAGATCTTTGCGGTGTCTAAAATACCAAGCTACAGCACGCCATGGAACAGCAGTGTGAAACGTTCGCACGCCTCGGGCGCGATCATCCCTGGAAACCGAATCTTGACCAACGCGCATGTTGTGGCCAACCAGACCTTTATTGAGGTCAAACGCTATGGCGACACCAAGCGTTATGAGGCCAAGGTCGAGTATATCTCTCATCAGGCAGACCTTGCGCTTTTACGTGTTGAAGATGCCGCCTTTTTTAAGGGTGTCACCAGCCTTGAGCTGGACGGTCTGCCGAACATACAGCAGAAAATCACGGTGTACGGTTTTCCCACAGGCGGCAACAGTCTGAGTGTCAGTACCGGTGTGGTGTCGCGCATAGAGCATAACCGCTATGTCCACTCTAAAGAGATCTTTTTGGCCATACAGATCGATGCTGCCATAAACCCCGGCAGCAGCGGCGGTCCGGCGATCAGTGACGGCAAGATCGTCGGGGTGGTCATGCAGCAGATACCCAAGTCGCAGAACATCGGTTACCTTGTACCGGTCGAAGTTATCAAGCACTTTCTCGATGACGTGAACGATAAAAAGTACGACGGTTTCCCGCATCTGGGAATAACGACTGAGATGATGGAAAACAGAGCCTTACGCAGCGTTCACCAAATGAAAAAAGAGCAGAGCGGTGTCCTTGTCATTGACATGTCCGAACGTTCACCGGCCTTTGGCGCATTACAAAAGGGCGATGTCCTTTTACAGATCGACGGGCATAAAATAGAAAATGACGGTACGGTAGAGTTCCAGCACCACCAGTACACCTCTTTTAAGTATTACATCGATCAAAAACAGATCGGCGAAACGCTGGTGCTTACGCTGCTGAGAGACGGTAAAGTAGAACATGCCAGTGTCATTTTAAATAATATCGCTGACGACCATCTGCTGGTCAACACGGTGGTGTATGACACCGAACCAAAATACCTGATCTACGGCGGTTATGTCTTTACCCCTTTAACCCGTAATCTGCTAACGGAGTCGAGAGCAACACTGCTGCCTTTGCGGGAACTGGCGAACCAATGGGCGACAGAGGAGAAAGAAGAAGTGGTCATTCTACTGAAAGTACTTGCTTCAGAGACAAACAGAGGGGACCACAACTTTTCACTTTGGACAGTGGACAAGCTCAACGGTAGATCCTATAAAAATTTTAATGACTTTTTGGACATTCTCAAGAACGCTGAGGGTGAGTATCTGCTTTTGGAAGACAAAGAAGGGGTGCAGATCGCGATAAACAGAGAGGACGCAGAGGCGATCGAAGCGACGATCCTTGAACGTTACAGCATAAAAAGCAGTGAAAGACGTTAAGAGGTGCGGCTGATACGCTTGAACGTGTCGTAGAGAGCCAAGAGGGACAAGAGATGGAAACGATGAATAAAAGAGACAGAACAAACGTAATATAATTAAGAAGTATGTTGAACAATTACACTTTTTTGAAGGCTGTACGATGGATGAAATGGAAAAGGTAACGGGGTATAAAAGCAACAGGACGACTTGGTGGGTCGTAAGTGTACTCTTTATACTGCTTATAGGTGCAGGAGTGTCCCTTTTCTTGTCGCCAAAAGAGCAAAAAGAGCTCTACATCTACGTGTCTCAGCCTCTTGAAAAAGGAGAACTGACTATGACCGTCTCCGCCACAGGCTATATAGAACCGGTTGAAAATGTGGACGTCGGTACGGAGGTCTCAGGTACGATCGTTGCCGTCTATGCCGACTATAATGATGCGGTCAAAAAAGGGCAGGTACTGGCAAAGCTCGATGAGACGAAGTACCAAAGCACCCTCAAAAAAGCGGAGGGCGCATTGAACGCTGCAAAAGCATCATTGGCCAACATGGAGGCGCAGTTCTACCAGGCGAATGCAACCCTCAATCGAAACAAGTCGCTCAGAGAGGCGACAAATGGCCGTTTGCCTTCGCAGAGTGATTGGGACCGTGACTGGGGGAACTACCTGGTAGCCAAAGCACAGGTAGATAACGCCAAAGCGCAGATCAATCAGGCGGAACAGGCCCTGGTCTCTGCCAAGTACGATCTTAAACGAACGACGATCTATTCGCCCATAGACGGCATCGTCCTTGTGCGCAACATCGACCCGGGACAGACGGTTGCGGCCTCGTTTCAGACACCTATTCTTTTTACCCTTGCGAAAGACCTGACCAAGATGGAATTGCAGGCGAGCATAGACGAAGCGGACATTGCCAAGGTCAAGGCCGGGCAGCGGGCAACGTTCAGCGTCGATGCCTACCCGGACACGGTCTTTGACGCGCGCATTAAACTGGTGCGTGTCAACTCGGAGATACTCGAGGGGGTTGTCACCTACAAGGCGGTCATGGAGGTGAACAACAGTGACCTGCTGCTTAAACCGGGGATGAGCGCCGATGCGGACATCATTACCGAAACACTGAACGATACGTTCATCGTTCCCAAAGCGGCGCTGCTTTATATTCCTATAAAGCCGCAGGCAGAGAAGCTCTTCGGGTTCGGGCAGAAAAAAGAGAAGACAGTCATTGACCCGAAACCGCATCTGTGGGTTCTGGAAAACGGTGAACCCAAAAAAGTCTATGTCAAGCTGCTCGGCAGCAGCGGTTCCATAACGGCGGTCTCTTCTGATGAGCTCAAAGAAGGAGACCCGCTTATTGTCACGCAAGAGAAACGGCAATGATACGGCTCGAAAAGGTAACCAAGAGCTACGGCAGCGGTGAAGGGGAGACCCATGTCCTCAAGGCGATAGACCTTGAGATACAACACGGCGAGTTTGTCGCGATCATGGGGCCAAGCGGCAGCGGGAAATCCACACTTTTAAATATTGTCGGGGCACTAGACGTTCCAAGTGACGGGGCATACTACTTCAACGACACGAATATCAGGGCACTCAGCAAAGACCAGCTTGCACTGTTTCGGCGTTATATTCTCGGCTTTGTCTTTCAGGGGTTTAACCTTTTAAAAAAGACCTCCGCCCAAGACAATGTGGAGATGCCGCTCATTTACCTTGGATTAAAAGCGAAAGAGCGACGCAAGAGGGCGAGCGAAGCATTAAAAAGCGTGGGGCTCGAAGAGCGCATGACGTACGAGCCTGGACAGCTCTCGGGTGGCCAGCAGCAGCGTGTGGCGATAGCCAGGGCAATGGTGACGCGCCCCAAAGTGCTCATCGCCGATGAACCGACCGGTAATCTCGACACTGCCCGAGGTCACGAAATAATGCGCCTTATAAAAAGTTTCAACGACGAGGGCATCACGGTCATTATGGTAACGCACGAAGAGGAGATCGCGGCTTATGCGTCGCGCACCATCTATATGCGTGACGGCAAGATCGAAAAGGAGAACAACAATGGTCTTTAATGCTTTTGTGCAGGCCATCCGCGAGATCCGTCGTAACTTCATGCGCTCTCTGCTCACCGCAACGGGTATTGTCATCGGGATCGCTTCGGTCATCGCCATGGTCAACATCGGTAAGGGGGCGAGCGAGTCCATTACCACCAGCATCAGCAGACTCGGCAGCAACACACTCTATATCGTACCGGGTCAGGAACATGGACCCGGCGGTCAGTCGGCGCTGGTAAAAGCGTTCAAGATGAAAGATGTCGAAGTGCTGAAAAACTCCATTCTTTTGCTGCAGGCCCTTTCACCGGCAGAGAGCGCTTCGATGACGGTGCTCTATAAGGACAAAAACAAGCAGACGAGCATTCGCGGGGTGAGCAACGGCTACTTTGAGGTACAGGACTGGGCGTTAAAGCAGGGCAGGTTTTTCGCTGCCAGCGAGTTACGGACAGGCCATAATGTCTGCGTTGTGGGCGAGACTGTCGTCAAGGAACTTTTTACGGAGGACGAACCTCTCATCGGCAAAAAGATCCGCCTGCAGAACTTTTCGTGCGAAGTGATCGGCCTGCTTGAAAAGAAGGGGGCGAATACGTTCGGAATGGACCAGGACGACCTTGTGCTTGTCCCCATTACGATGTTCCAGCGTCGCATCAGCGGCAGTGACAACATCCATCTTATCATGGCGCTGGTCAAAGAGAACATCCCTCTCGAAGAGGCAAAACTGCAGATCGAGCAGGTCATGCGCGAACGCAGGCATATTAAAAGCGGGGAAGAGGACAACTTTTCGGTGCGCAGCATGACGGCACTGGTCGACACCATCTCCAAGATCACGGGGATGCTGACGATGATGCTCGGTGCCGTCGCAGCCATCTCGCTCATTGTCGGCGGCATCGGGATCATGAACATTATGCTGGTCTCGGTGACCGAGAGAACCCGGGAGATCGGTATTCGCATGGCCGTCGGTGCCATGGCAAAAGACATTCTTGTCCAGTTCCTCATCGAAGCGGTCGTGCTCTCGGGACTCGGCGGTGTCGTGGGCATTGTTATCGGTATTGGCATCACCTACGGTGTCGCAACGGCGATGGACATCACCCTCATCATCGACCCGGCCATCACGGTCATCGCACTCTTCTTCTCGATGCTTATCGGTATCGCCTTCGGCATCATCCCCGCACGTAAAGCGGCGAACATGAACCCTATTGATGCGTTGCGGTATGAGTGATTTTTAGTGGTGGTAGTTTTGTAGGAAAGTGGAGATTCAACCTCTGGGGCTTGATTTGATTACTTCACAATTTTCAGTAATTTGATGATCTCTTTTTCATCGATATCATCGACTGAATATATTTTGATATGCCGCATATATTTTCCTTTTCCTTGAAAAAGTTTTTTCTCTTCGTCAGTGAGCCCTTCAACCGAGAAACCAATATTGACGTGATCCTTGAGCCCCACAATATAATATTTACATTCATACCAAGGTACACCGTTTTTAAATGATTCCTCAAGATCAGGAAATGTATCTACTATAATCTTCCTCACTTTTTTGCAAATCTCCTTTTGCGGTGAAGGAAGGTTTTCTAGATATGCTTTAACCTTTTCATGCATTGTCTGTGTTTCCTTTGTAACTAACGTTTAAAATAAGCAATCAAAAAGCTGCCTGAGGGTTTTTGATTGGTTTCCTTTGATTTGTAATGTATTACTGGTTCCATTTTAAATTAACTGCCTTTCCTTGTGTTGATACGGCTTTGTCATATGCCCAATAAACTTTGTGCAGTTGTCTCTCTCCAGGGTTTAAAGAGATTTGGGAAAAATCAATCATCATTGATGCTACTGAATCAATGTAAGTTCTCGACTGTAGATCATCAATGTTTAGGAGTAAATTTTTATTGCTGTATTTTTTAACCGTCTGAGTAGTGTTTTCAATCTTTACATTTCCATATAGAAAGTGCATGTTTTTGGTCTTCTGCAAGGTGGCTTTTTCGTATTCGGCGGTAATCATTACTCCCTCATGACTTAGCGTAATAACTTCGGCGATTGACAGCATAGGCAACAGTAGAAGACTAAGAATTAAAAGTTGATTTTTCATGAGTCTCTTTTTTACATAACGTTTAAAATGAGCAATCAAAAAGCCGCCTACGGGTTTTTGATTGGTCTCGACTGATTTGTTATGCGTTTCACTCATTTGGTACTTTAACTCCAGTCTTCGGATGCTGAAATTTCAACGACAACTTCTTTAACTAGCTTAAGAAGAACCCACCCATCCCTATGAGGCAACCGATAATATATTCGTTCAGCATTCTCCGATTTCTCTACAGACTCAGGCACACCTAAAAGAGACAGTAAAAAATCTTTTGAGCAACCAATTTTGATAACATCATTATATGACCAATCGTTTGACGTGATATGAAACCGCCATAAATAGAAACCTTTATCATCGGAGAAAAATTCCAATATGGCACCTTCGTATTCAATGAAAAGTGATTCTGGCGTACCGGTAGCTTCATCGGCGTCTATCTTTTTAACTGATAACTTCGGTCCAAACACACTCTCAACAGATTGGCAGCGAAAGCCAATTGCCAAATTATTCTCAAACGCTTGAGACAGCGTGCTAATTAGCAATAATAAAATTAGGAAAACAATTCTTTTCATCTTAATCCGCATAACTATTTATTGTGTACATTCTATACAACTAAGGCTTAAATGTTGAGTTATCATAACTTATGAAATGTTGTAAAAAAATGTTATTTTATTGCAGGTGATTCACTGCATGAATGCAATGGCGTCAACCCGTTGGCCTACCAACGTGTTATCTTGTGCCCTTTGCGTGCGTAGTAGAGTATAAAGAGGTAGCAGGGAATCGTAATGACATAGGCGAACTGCATGTCGCCGCCGAGTTCGGCTGCCTGTCCGAAGATGAGGGGCAGAATGGCGCCGCCGGCGATGCTCATAATGAGCAGGGCGGAGCCCTGTGCCGTAAACTTGCCGAGGTCCTGGAGCGCGAGCGGCCAGATAGAGGGCCATACAAGCGCGTGAGAGAGTCCCAGGATGGCGACGAGAGCCACAGGGTCAGGAATAGTGGCGATGCCGCTCCAGCCCCATAGAACGGTAGAGATGGTGCTGCTTTGGTCCGAGCTGAACAGCAGGGCGGTGACGGTGGCAAAACCGCCGATCGCTGAAAAAGTCAGAGCGTTTTGCTGCGAGAGGTATTTTGGTATTCCAAGGACACCGATAAGATAGCCCAGCACCATAAAGACCATGGTGTATGAGGTCAGGGCGGTGTAGTTGCTGACACCGAGTCTCTGGCCGAAGAGACCGATGGTGTCACCGGCGACCACTTCGACGCCGACATAGAAAAAGAGGGCGACAACACCGAGGACAAGCTGTGGGTAGTGGAAGATGTTGGTCTTCTCGTTATCTTCGTCTGCATCTTTGAACTCGATCTCAGGCAGTGAGGAGAAGAGCACCAGAAAAATAAGACCGATCAAAATAAAGGCCATAACGAGGTACGGCATAATGAGCTTGGAGGCCAGGAGGTCGATCTCAACAGCAGTAAGCACCTCCTTGGAAAACGAACCCAGGTCACTGAAAATAAGGGCGGTAAAGACAAGCGGTGCCAGAATGCCCGCTCCTTTGTTAATGAGTCCCATAATACTGATGCGCATCGCAGCACTCTCCGTCGGTCCGACAAGAACGATGTAGGGATTCGAGGCCGTCTGCAAGATGGTCAGGCCGCTGCCGAGGGTAAAGAGCGCCACCAGAAAAACAAGGAAGTTGGCACTGAAGGCGGCCGGAATAAACAACAGGGCCCCGACGGCCATAATGCCCAGACCGATCGCCATGCCATTTTTGTAGCCTGTCTTGGAGAGTATGAACGACATCGGGTAGGCCATGGTCGTGTAGGCGATGTAGAAGGCGAAGGTAACAAAGAGCGCCTGCAGGTCGTTAAGGTCACAGATAAGCTTGAGAAAAGGGATCAGTGAACCGTTAAGCCAGGTGACAAAACCGAAGATAAAAAAGAGTATGCCGATAATAAGCATCGGGACTAACGAGGAGTGTTTTGTTTGCATCGTGTTCTCACTTCATGGTTGATTTCAGGTAATGCGCCACGGCGTCTTCGTCGTTGCTGTGCGGCAGAACAGTCTTGGCAACGGCCTTGGTCTCTGCCAGCGCGTTGGCGACGGCTGCTGACATGCCGGCGAGTTTAAACATGCCGATGTCGTTGATGCTGTCGCCAAAGACCGTGACATCCTCAAGCGGACGACCGAGGTGGTCACACACTTTTTGCAGGGCGTGCGCTTTGTCGCCGAGCGGGTGAACGATGGTCAGAAAGTAGTCGCCGGTATAGTTTTCCGGGGAGAGCTTAAAATGAAAGATGTCGCCGTAAATGGCCTCGAGGTGTGCTGTCAGGGCGATAAGACGCTCTTTGGTTGCCATGTAGACCACTTTAAAGGTGCGCTCTTTGGCCACAATATGCTCAAACTCCAAAAGCCTTGCATCGTCACGGTAGTTTAGCAGTACCTTCGACTGCGTCGGCGTCTGTGTCAACGGAAAGTCGAAGGTCTCGTCGAGCTGGTCGTTTTTGAGACCGATAACAAAGGGGTGGATGTTGTCGAATCTTATGGCTTCGGCTATGAGGTCGTTGGCGGCTGCCGTGTCGAGAAACTTGGCATCGATGATCTTCTTGTCCGGCGTGGCGATGAGTGTGCCGTCGAGGAGGATCATCGGGGCGTTGAAAGTGAGGCCCGGCAGCATCTTCATGGCGGAGTAGAAACTTCGGGCCGTGGCGATGGAGAGGATAGACTCTTTGGCTTTGGCGTTCCAGATCTTTTTGGAAAAGTCGCTGACACTCAGGTCGCTGCGCAAAAAAGTGTGGTCGAGGTCGGTGATGTAGATCTTATTCATAGCGCCGTTTACTGCGCTGCATTGACGGCAAGCTGGGCCATCTTGTTGAGAAAGGCAAAAATACTCTCTTTGGCGTCGAGTGCTTTTTGCAGTTCAGCAATAAAGTAGGCTTTGGTACGATCGTCCGCCATGTTAAAGGTGTACAGCACCCACTCGGCATTAAGGTTGAGGACCTCTTCGCCCTGTTTGACCGCAAAGGTGCGGTAGAGGTTGACGTCGCTCTGTGCAAGCAGGGCCAAGACCTCTTTGTAAAAGTCGTTGACATCGTGGCTGATGAGTTCGCTGAGGGTGTCTGTGGGGATGTTGACGTCACA
Source organism: Sulfurimonadaceae bacterium (assembly GCA_041553195.1). Taxonomy (GTDB): domain Bacteria; phylum Campylobacterota; class Campylobacteria; order Campylobacterales; family Sulfurimonadaceae; genus Sulfonitrofixus. The sequence goes on along the minus strand of JBFEJN010000025.1, from coordinate 715 downwards.
CTCTTCCATCCCCATCAGGCCAACGACAAGCGCTTCGCCGACGATAAGCTGTTCGCCCAGAAAGTAGGGCGCTTTTTGCTGTGAAAGGGCGTTGGCATCGCAGTAAATAGTGTGTTGGTTCAGTGAGGAGAGCTCATCGATCAGGATGGAGTTGAAAAAACTGTAGACGGTGTTCGCCTTCATTTCAATGTCGATCGCTTCGATCTCTCTGGTCTCCGGGTTAATGGCTAATGCTTTCAAATGCTCTTGTCCTCAATAATAGTTGTAATGAATAATAGCATAGCCCAGCGCTGATGCCTATTAGACCTTGACATAGAAAATAGGTATAATCATTTTTCATAGTTTTGAGGGCGTATTGGAGTGCAATGGAAACGATATATGGAATAATTGGCGCGGTCAACGGTTTTGTCTGGGGACCGGTGATGCTGGTACTTATACTTGGAACGGGGTTCTACCTGACGCTGGGACTTCGGTTTTTACCCGTACGGCGCATAGGCGACGGATTCAGACTTATCTGGCAAGGGCGCAAAGAAGACCAGGAAGAGGGTGAGATCTCGCCGTTTAACGCGTTGATGACCTCGCTTTCTGCGACCATTGGTACCGGAAACATCGCAGGGGTCGCCACGGCTATCTTTATGGGCGGCCCGGGGGCCATGTTCTGGATGTGGGTGGCCGCACTTTTGGGGATGGCGACCAAGTACGCCGAGGCGGTACT